>PMNM01000071.1:0-11019 GCA_003161855.1 Syntrophaceae bacterium
CATCCGAAGCGGTCAGTCTATCCAGACCATGAACCGCTTTCTTTTCGCGCTGCCGGATCATGCTCATCATGAAGTCACTCCTGAAACATATCTTCCTGCTTGGCCTGTGTCTGATCCTGCCCTGTGCTCCGTCCTATGGGGAAAACAACAAAGCCATTCTCATCGGCATCAGTCAGTACGCTGATCCCGATATTAATTGCCTGGCCTACGCGGACGAAGATATTCTCACTTTTTCTTCCATCCTGGCTAATTTTTCCGGGTATCAGCCCTCTGAGATCAACACATTGCTGAATCAGGAGGCCACCAAACAGAATATATTGAAGATTATCGATGATACGGTCCGGCAGAGTCAGAAAAAACCGATCGACCATTTTATTTTCATGTTTGCTGGGCATGGATTGCCCCCTCACATCCAATCCAATAATACGAACAGTTTTCTGGCGCCGCACGATGCAAGATTAGATGAATTCCATAAAGAGTCCAAGGGAAGCTCCCTCGTCAATAATGAAACATTTATCAACAAGGCCTGGTTCGCAAGACAAATATCTTCTTTAAAGGCCAAATCCATCGTCCTGATTATGGATTCATGCTACAGCGGGGCCAGAAATTTCAGCGAGCGCTTTGCAGAAAATTTAGGGTTCAGCGTCGGTTTTGAGGCGGAAGGGACGAACCAGAGAGGGATCATGATCGTGCAGAAAAGCGACATCTACGGGTCTGTCGAAAGAAGAATCGCCTATCTCGCATCCAGCAATGAAAATCAACCGTCGGTGGAATATCATGAGCTCAAACATGGCGCCCTGAGTTATTGTATTTTTGAATATGTCAATGCGGTCAGGAAAGAGACCGATGAGACCGAACGGCAGGATATCACCGTCAACAGCATGTATAACAATATCACAAAACTATTCCATACGGTGGAAGTCAAGGGGGTTGCCTTATCCACTTTCCACCTGCCTGTATTATTGCCGATCCCGGACTATGCCCATGTCCAGGGCATGACCTTTATTTCCATTCAGGGGAATAAGAAGCCTAAAGTCAAAACGGGGATCCTGGAGCTGATTACCAACCCGGAAAAAGCAGAAGTTTCTGTCGACGGCGTCCGGATCGGTTCGTCTTCAAACCGTTCTCTGGAGCTGACCGAGGGCAGACACATGATTTCTCTGTATTTACCAGAGACCAACTACAATTACAGCTTTGTCGTCAATATCAAAGAGGGACAAATCAAGAGGGAAGTCATCAACCTCCGTGGCTCCCTGGCAGTGGAATCTTACTCGGTAAAACGCTCTCAAACAGCACCGCAACTGGATGTCTATGTGGATGACCAATACGTTGGCAAAACCGGCCTGGCTTTGAGTAATCTTGTCGCCGGAACGCATACCCTGGAGATTCGCGTGGAAAAAGTAACGAAAAAAAGACAAATTGAGATCAGGCCAACCTCTCCGTTGCTGGTTAAATACAAGATTGTCCGCGATTCCACACCTCCACCCAAAAAGGATCTCAATGTAGATGCTGTGGTGTTTTGAATGATTCAGGATGGACATGACTTGACCGTTGCATCTGTTTCCGTACATCATTCCAATTTTCCACTGTAAACATCCATACTCCCATCGGCCGGTCCTTTCTTATTCGACGAGAATCGGTGATCGGGCGTTGAGGATGAACCCGATGGACCGGTAAGATAAAAATCTTGATTTCTCTAAAATTATGGTATAAAGACCACATCCGTTTTACAAAAATCAAAGAGGTCTCCTTGTCCGGACCCTGTAGCCGGACTTTAGAGCCGAGAGGAGGAAAAATTGAGAAGATACGAAACCATCTTTATTATCCCCGCCGATCTGACCGAAGATGAGATCAATGCCCTGATCGAACGCTACCAGTCGATTATTACCAAGAACAAAGGAATGGTGATCAAGGTCGAGAAATGGGGGAAAAGGAAAATGGCTTACGAAATCAAAAAACAAATCAGAGGATTTTATGTCCTGATGGATTTGGTGAGCGACAGCGCCGTCATTACGGAACTGGAAAGAAATTTCAAAATCGATGAAAAGATTCTGAAATTCATGACTATCAAAAAAGAGGATGCGGTCGATCTGAAGGAAATCGAAAAAGAGATTGCGGCCGCCTCTGCACCTTCGGCAACGGTGGAAAGTTCTGCTGAGAAAGCGAGTGAGGCCCCATTGGAAATTTCAAAAGCTGAAGAGGTCAAGGGAGGAGGCGAATAAAAGATGAGTGAAGCACCGAGAAGTCATGGCCAGCGACCACCGAGACCCCAGAAGAAATTCTTTCACAGAAGGAAGTTCTGCAGATTCTGCACGGATTCAGCGATAAAAATTGACTATAAGAATCCTCAAACCTTAAGAGACTTTGTCACGGAGCGAGGGAAGATCATGCCGAGGAGAATCACAGGCAACTGTGCTATTCATCAGAGAGAACTATCGCTGGCGATCAAAAGGGCCAGGACCATTGCGCTGCTGCCTTTTGTCGTTTCCGATAACTGATGGTTTTCTTCTTCCGGCATGGATGATGGGTACTGAGACAGGCATTCTAAGCAACAGGTTCAGGCCTTGAAAAACGCATGGGGCGGATTCTTTAATCGTGATTTTTTCCTGGGTATTGTCATATCCTCCCTGTCGCTTCTGTCTGTTGCGCTGATTCCGCTGGTTGGCTCTATCATCGTTATTTTCACACCCCTGCCGATTCTTTTTTATTACGCAAAGCTTGGCCGGCTCAGGGGAGTGGCTGCTATAGGGTTTTCGCTATGGCTGGTGGTATCCCTGCTCAGCCTGATCAGCCCGGAGACGATTTTCCCCCTGTTCTTCCTGATGGGACTGACCGGAGTGTTTCTGTCAGAAAGCCTGCAGAAACAGTGGTCCATCGAGAAAACGATGGTCATCCCCCTGTTTTCTGTTTTAGCGGTGGGAACCGGCTTACTGACTTTTCACAGTCTTCAGTCCGGCCAGCTCCCCTGGCAATTCATTCATATGTATATCAGCAGAAGTATCGAGGAAAACATCCGTCTTTATGCACAGCTGGATATTTCCTCAGACCAGATTAATCTGATCAAGGATAACGCCAAACCGATTGCCCTGTTTCTGACCCGAATCTTTCCCGCTTCTGTTGTGGTCAGTACCGGACTCTGTCTCTGGCTGAATATCCTGTTGGCCCGGCCCTTTTTTCAAAAGCGTGGGATGCCTTATCCCGACTTTGGCGACCTGACACGCTGGAAAGCTCCGGAGAAAATGATCTGGTTGCTGATCGCGGCCGGAGGAATGCTGCTCATTCCGCAGACCCTTGTTAAATATTCCGGCCTGAACATTTTGATCCTTTGTCTGTTTATTTATCTTGTGGAAGGAATTTCCATCATCGGTTTCTTCTTCAAGGTGAAAAAAGTTCCTTTCCTTTTCCGGATGATGTTGTATTTTTTGCTCCTGATTCAGCAATATCTTTTGCTGATTGTCGTGGCTTTGGGGTTGTTTGATTTGTGGGCGGACTTTCGAAAATTCATCAGACCGGCGCCGGATCCCGGNNGTGGATGCGCTTGGAAAAGCAGGCGATGCCGTGAAGGTATCCGATGGCTATGCGAGGAACTACTTGATTCCCAAGAAACTGGCCATCGAAGCGAATGTCAAAAATCTCAAAGTCCTGGAGCATGAAAAGAAAAATATCCTGCAGAGAGCCGAGAAGGACAGAAAGGTCGCGGAAGCGCTGGCGCAAAAATTTTCCGGTGTAACCTGCACAATCGCGAGACGCATCGGCGAACAGGACAAATTATTTGGGTCGATCACGACTAAGGATATTCAGGAGTCCCTGCTTGAGCAGAAGCTCGATGTGGATCGAAAAGGGATCATCATGGACGAGCCGATCAAGGCTCTCGGGGAATTCCCCGTAAAAATTAAATTACACGCAGGCGTCACGGTCGAAATCAAAGTGATCGTTGTTGCCGAACCCTGAAGGAGCAGCATTTAATTTGCCATGAAAGACATTGATACATCACTGCATCGTCTCCCCCCCCAGAACCTTGAGGCGGAACAGTCTATCCTGGGCGGGATTCTCCTGGACAATCATGCGCTGGACAGCGTCCTGGAGATTCTGATTCACAAGGATTTTTATAATGAATCCCATCGGAAGATCTTTGCCGCCATCGTTGAATTATCAGACCGGAACGAGCCCATTGATCTCATCACGCTCAGCAATATCCTGAAGGACAAAAAACAACTGGATCAGGTGGGTGGGATGGCCTATCTGGCTTCACTGGTCGACAATGTTCCTTCCGCGGCAAATATAGCCTATTACGCAAAAATCGTTAAGGAAAAAGCCATTCTCCGGCATCTAATCGGCACCGCTACCGAAATTCTGACCAAGAGCTATGATACGGGAGCGGCTGTCGATGAGGTTCTGGATGAAGCGGAACATGCCATTTTCGAAATAGCCGAAAATAAAATCCGGCCTGCTTTCTCTCCCATCAAAGATATTATCAAAGACAGTTTTAAAACCATTGAAAAGCTTTTTGAACGTAAAGATCTGATTACAGGGGTCCCTACCGGTTTCGCAAAAATCGATGATCTGACATCAGGATTGCAAAAATCCGAGCTGATCATTGTTGCCGGCCGTCCCAGTATGGGAAAAACCGCTTTCGCTCTCAATATTGCCCAGCACGCAGCGATGGAAGCCGGTATTCACGTCGCCATCTTCTCTCTCGAAATGTCCAAGGAGCAACTGGCCATGCGTATGCTCTCCTCGGAAGCCAGAGTTGATTCCCAGCGTCTCCGGAAAGGGTTTCTGGGGGAGACAGACTGGCCGAAGCTGACCACGGCCGCCGGCCGGCTATCCGAAGCACCGCTTTTTATTGATGACACACCCGCCATCACCGTTCTGGAAATGAAAGCCAAGTCAAGACGTTTGAAAGCGGAATCCGGTTTGGGATTAATTATTCTGGACTACCTTCAGTTGATGCGAAGCGGTTCGTTTAAGGATTCGCGGGAGCAGGAAATATCCGAGATCAGCCGCTCATTGAAGGCTCTGGCGAAGGAACTTAACGTCCCCATCGTTGCTCTCTCACAGCTCAATCGAAAAGTCGAAGACCGCACAAACCGGCGGCCGCAAATGGCTGATTTGCGGGAATCCGGCGCCATTGAACAAGATGCAGATGTGATCGCTTTCATTTACCGTGATGAAGTCTATAACAAATCGGAGGATAACCCCGAAAAGGGATTAGCGGAAGTGATCATTGGAAAACAGCGGAACGGCCCTACCGGCATGGCCAAACTGGCCTTCCTTGAAAAATACACCTGCTTTGAAAATCTGGCCCGCGCTGAGGACATGCATTAATGTTCTATTAACTCCGGTTCCTTTCCCAGATAGGGAATCGCCAGACGCATCTTATTCAGGGCCTGTTTTTCAATCTGTCTCGCCCGTTCGCGGGTAATATCGTAACGGTTACCGATTTCCTGAAGCGTTTCGGGGTGATCGGCCATCACCCGGTGCTTGATGATATATTTTTCTTTTTCATTGAGTTTCGCCAAAGCTCCGGCAATATTCCTTTTCACCAGAGCCATCTCTTCCTTTTTAATGAGCGATATCTCCTGATCTTCACCCTCATAAGCCAGGGAATCCATATGGGTGCTTTCGCCGTCTTCACTGATGAAGGCATCCAGCGAGAGATCGCGATGGCTTAAACGAAGATCCATCTCCGCGAGCTCGACCTCCTTGACGCCAAGAGACTCGGCAATCTCACTGAATTCTGGATTTTTTTCAGAGAGGTTTTCCAGTCTCTTCTTGGCTTGCGAGAGCTTGAAGAACAGCTTGCGCTGCGCCTGGGTCGTACCGATTTTGACAAGGCTCCAGGATTTAATGATGTAATTCTGCATGTACGCCCGAATCCACCAGACCGCATAGGAAATGAGGCGATACCCCTTATAAGGATCAAATTTCTTGACGGCATGCATGAGACCGATGTTACCCTCCTGAATCAAATCGGTCAGCTTGATCCCGTAATTGCGATATTCATGGGCAATCTTGACGACAAATCTCAGGTTTGAAACAATGAGTTTTTCTGCAGCCTCTATGTCATTATTCTTTTTTAGCTCGACAGCCAGCTTGAATTCCTCTTCCGCCGTCAGAAGGGGATGACGGTTTATTTCGCCGATATAGATATCCAGGGTCCCGGTTACAGCTGGTAATTCCAAGGCATCTGCCTCCGTTTTTCAGCAAATATATAATTTTGCTTGTTATAATGATTCAATTTGAACAGTCAAGAATTTTTATGATATCTTAGGTGATCTTAACATAATAATTTGATTTTACAAATAATACGCTGCCTTGACATCCCTTTCTTCCATGGTTAATTTACTATAGATTTTATCGGAATCGGAGATTGAAAAAAATGAATTCCCTGAATAGAGTATTGCTTGATCATGCCTGCCGGATTGCCAGTGAAATCGAAGCCAAAGCCCTGCTTTTGTATGCAGACGCGGCTGAAGACCTTCCGATTGCTGAAGAACCCAAAGTCTGTTTTAACGTGATTCTGGTCACCAAAGGGAACGAGGAAATACCCGCCAAATTCAAAGACTGCGGCACCCGGATTCAGGTGCCGAATGTGAATCTTACCCGGGTTGGCCAGATCAAAATCGCCATTACCAAAGGGATTGCCATGGGTCTTTTTCACCAGGGAGACAAGCTGGTCTGCCTGAGCGGTATTCCCAAGTTTGGTTATATTGACAGTATTTTCGTCATTGATGTGGGTAAGGAATTCGAAATCCTGGTATCCGGCAATATCGGTGATATCAGTGAAGGGGTTTACCCTGAGGTTTTCGGCGCTGTTTTGAATTTAGCGATCGAGCTGGCCGCACAGGGCCGGGAAGGCCGCAAGGTGGGAACGATTTTTGTTCTGGGAGATCATGAAAAAGTCATGCAGCTCTCCCGTCAGATGATCATCAACCCTTTTATGGGATATACCGATGAACAGCGAAATATCCTGAGTCCTGAATTAAAAGAGACCATCAAGGAGTTCTCCGCCATTGATGGATCTTTCATCGTCAAAGACAACGGTACCATTGTAACGGCTGGCCGGCATCTGAATGCGGCATTGGAGGGCAAAGATTTTCCTCAGGGTCTGGGAAGCCGGCACATTGCCGCTGCCGGTATTACCGGCATCACCAAGGCCATTGCCATCGTTTTGTCGGAATCGACTGGAAACGTCAGTGTCTTTAAAAACGGGAAAATATTCGTGAGCATCGAAAAACCGATCGAATAACGGGAGGCACAATGAGATTTGACAAGTTTACCTTAAAGGTTCAGGAAGCCATCCAGGAAGCCCAGACCTTAGCCGGTCATTACGGACATCAGGGGATTGATGTGGAACATCTTCTTTTTGCCTTTCTGGAGCAGCCGGAAGGAATGGTCGGGTCCATTCTGAAAAAACTGGGAACAGATCCCGGTGCAATGGCTCATGAAGTAAAAAAAGCCCTGGAAAGATTACCCCGTGTGGAAGGTTCGGGTCTCAGTCAACCGGGCATTACCCCCAGACTGAACAGGGTTCTGGACCATGCCCTGGCAGAGGCGGCACGTCTGAAGGATGAATATGTCAGCGCCGAGCATATTTTGACCGTGATGGCCGATGAAAAGCAAGGTGAGGCTGTTAAAATCCTTCGCGCCGCCGGTGTGACCAAAGACAGTATTCTGAAGGTTCTTGTGGAGATCCGCGGCAAGCAGAGGATTACCGACCCTAACCCCGAAGAAAAATATCAGGCCCTTAAACGTTATGCTCGGGATTTCAACGAACTGGCCCGCAAGGGCGCCTTCGATCCGGTCATCGGGCGGGATGAGGAAATTCGGAGAGTCATGCAGGTCCTCTCACGAAGGACAAAAAATAATCCCGTCCTGATTGGCGAACCTGGTGTGGGTAAGACCGCCATTGTGGAGGGCCTTGCCCAGCGAATCGTCAATGGGGATGTGCCGGAAAACCTGAAAAGCAAAAGGGTGGTTGGACTTGATATCGGTGCCCTGGTGGCAGGCGCCAAATACCGGGGAGAATTCGAAGACCGGCTGAAGGCCGTTCTCAAGGAGGTTACCGACGCCGAAGGAGAAATCATTCTGTTTATTGATGAAATCCATACCGTGGTCGGCGCCGGAGCAGCCGAAGGTTCGGTGGACGCATCCAATATGCTGAAACCCGCCCTCGCCCGGGGTGAGTTACGCTGTGTTGGCGCCACGACCCTCAATGAATACCGAAAATATATTGAAAAAGATCCGGCCCTGGAACGACGTTTTCAGCCCATTCTCGTCAAAGAACCAACCGTTGAGGACACCATTGCTATTCTCCGGGGCCTGAAGGAGCGCTATGAGGTGCATCATGGCGTTCGAATAAAGGATTCGGCCATTATTGCCGCGGCGACGCTGTCCAACCGTTACATTGCCGACCGCTTTCTCCCGGACAAGGCCGTGGATCTGATTGATGAGTCGGCCTCCCGCCTCCGGATCGAACTGGACAGCATGCCTGCCGAAATTGACGTGATTGCCCGGAAAATTATCCAACTGGAAATCGAAAAACAATCGTTGAAAAAGGAAACCGATAAAACCTCTCTCGAGAGGCGCAACAAGATTGAAAAGGAACTCGCCGGACTCCGGGAATCCATGGATCAGATGAAGCTCCACTGGACGGCTGAAAAAGAGGCCATCAAAAAGATACAGGCTGTCAAAAGCGGTATGGAATCCTATAAGACAGAGGAATTAAACGCACAGAGAGAGGGCAACCTGGCCAGGGTGGCGGAAATTCGCTATGGCAAGCTTGTGGAACTGAATAAAGAACTGGAACAGGAACAGCAAAAGCTTGCCGACACGCAGAAAGACAAGAAGATGCTGAAGGAAGAAGTGGATGCCGAAGATGTGGCCGAGGTGGTCGCAAACTGGACCGGCATCCCCGTTTCCCGCATGATGGAGAGCGATGTGCAGAAGCTGATCCATATGGAAGATCGGCTCAAACAGCGGGTAATCGGACAGGATGAGGGCATCCAGGCTGTTTCGAGTGCCTTGAGAAGGGCCCGTTCAGGATTGCAGGATCCAAACCGGCCGATCGGTTCCTTTATCTTCCTGGGTCCCACCGGTGTGGGCAAGACGGAACTCGCCAGGGCTCTGGCTGAGTTCATGTTCGACAGCGAACAGGCCATGATCCGGATCGACATGTCCGAATTCATGGAAAAACACTCGGTCGCCAGATTGATTGGCGCTCCTCCCGGATATGTCGGTTACGACGAGGGAGGATACCTGACGGAAGCGGTCAGGCGGCGGCCCTATTCGGTCATCCTGTTCGACGAGATCGAAAAAGCCCATCCCGACGTCTTTAACATCCTCCTGCAAATTCTTGACGATGGCCGGCTCACCGACGGTCACGGCAGAACGGTAGATTTCAAAAATACCGTCGTGATCATGACCTCCAATATCGGCAGTCAGTTCATNNCCAGAATTTCTCAATCGTATTGATGATATAATCACTTTTAGAGCCTTGACGATCGACGATATCGACCGGATCGTCGATATTCAGGTTCGCCTGATCCAGAAACGGCTTCAGGAACGGAAGATGTCGCTGGAATTGACAGAAAAGACAAAAAAATATATAGCCAAAACCGGCTACAGTCCCGTCTATGGCGCAAGACCTTTGAAAAGAGCCCTGCAGAAGATGATCCTGGATGATCTGTCCATGCAAATTCTGGAAGGGAATTTCGCAGACGGGGACCACATCCTGGCTGATGTTACAAAGAATGGTGACATTCATTTCAAAAAGACAAGTAAATAGGAGGGATCGGAATGAATACCATCAGAACAACGCTGCTGCTTGGCGCCTTGACGGGCCTCCTCATGTTGATCGGCGGTTATTTCGGTGGTAAGAGTGGCGTTGTCATTGCTTTTCTTTTCGCCATGGTCATGAACTTCGGCAGCTACTGGTTTTCCGANNAGGGTTTATGTGATCCCTGAGAATACGCCGAATGCCTTTGCCACGGGCCGAGACGAAAACCATGCCGTCGTGGCGGTCACAGAAGGCATCACGCGGATTCTGAACCGGGATGAACTGGAAGGCGTCATCGGACATGAGCTGACCCACATTAAGAATAAGGACATGCTCATCGGCTCTATCGCCGCGACTCTGGCTGGCGCCATTGTCATGCTCGCCAATATGGCGCAGTGGGCGGCCATCTTCGGCGGCGTCAGCCGGGACGATGATGAGGGAGGAGGAGGTCTTATCGGTTTGATTTTAATGGCCATTCTGGCACCTATTGCCGCGACCGTCATTCAGATGGCCATTTCCCGCTCCCGTGAATTCCTGGCAGATGCCGGCGGGGCAAAAATTTCCGGAAAGCCCTATGGACTGGCAGGCGCCCTGGAAAAACTTCAGCGGGCCTCACAGGCCATCCCGATGGATGCAAACCCCTCCACGGCTCATATGTTCATTGTGAATCCGTTGACAGGAGGTTCGCTCATGTCGCTTTTCAGTACCCATCCTCCCCTGGAGGAAAGAATTGCCCGCTTAAAAAGCATGCGGCCGGTATAAGGAGGTATTCATGGAAGCAGAAAAGAAAGAAAAAAGCTTTGTGATCAAGGATAAGCGGATTTTTGATGAATCAGGGGATGTGCGCAAGGAAACAGAAACATTGACTCAAGAAAAACCCCTTGAAACGAAAGCAGAAAAGGTACAGCAGCCTCCTGTCGAAGAATCGCAGGAGCCACCCACGGAGGAATATCTTCCAGAAATGAACTTTGCCAATTTCGTGCTTTCTCTGAGTACCACCGCCATGTATCATTTTGGCGATTTTCCTGATCCGGTATCCAGAAAGGCGGAGAAGAATCTGATCGCTGCAAAACAGACCATCGATATCCTGGGCCTGTTGCAAACCAAGACGGAAGGAAATCTTGACGAGAACGAAAAATCTCTCCTCGATGGGCTGCTTTTCGAGTTAAGGATGCGCTATGTAAAAGAAAAGGGCAGCCCATGATCCGGAAGCTGTCTCCGGCCAAGGTCAATCTGTG
>PMNM01000071.1:11025-13477 GCA_003161855.1 Syntrophaceae bacterium
TCCCACCGTTCCAGTGGTATCGATATCACGATTAAAAAGAAAATCCCCCTTGCCGCGGGCCTGGGAGGTGGCAGTTCGAATGCCGCGACGACACTGATGGCCCTGAATGAAATCTTCGAATTTCATTACACGGCGGAAGATCTCATGAAAATCGGCCTTACACTGGGGGCAGATGTCCCCTTTTTTATTTTTGGAAGAACGGCCTGGGCCTTTGGCATCGGTGAGCGCCTGCAGGCTGAAGAAAATCTTCCTCCTTTCTCGCTTGTCTTGATCAATCCTCGTTTTGAGCTCTCCACAAAAATGATTTACCAAAGCCTCAATTTAAGATTGACAAACCAAATATTTCATTATAGCATCCCGCGATTTTATACGATCCATGATCTGGCAAAGGGGCTCTTTAATGATCTGGAACAAGTTTCCATCCGGATACACCCCGTTCTGGCTGAGCTTAAGCGTATTCTGATAGAACATGGTGCCCTGGGAGCCCTCATGTCCGGCAGTGGACCGACGGTTTTCGGAATTTTTGAAACGGAAGAAATGGCTGTAACGGCCGAAAAGGCCTTGAGCGAGATGGATAACTGGTCTGTCTTCAGTGCAACTGCTCTCTGAATCTCGTTGCCCTTCCCGTTTGAAATATCCGCATAATCAATAAGTTAAGGTAATGGGGCGTCGTCAAGCGGTAAGACACAAGGTTTTGGTCCTTGCATTCGGGGGTTCGAATCCTCCCGCCCCAGCCAGTAGAAAGATTGTTTAATTCATAAAAAGGAATCACATGCTCGAAAGAATCAGAATTTTCTCAGGAAATGCCAATCTGGATCTGGCCAGAAAAATCTGCGGTAACTTAGGGGTACCTCTGGGTAAGGCCAATGTAACGACTTTCAGTGACGGCGAAACCAGGGTTGAGATTAACGAAAACGTGAGAGGGATGGATGTCTTCATCATTCAATCAACCTGCACCCCCGTCAATGTCACCTGCATGGAATTGCTTATCATGATTGACGCAATGAAAAGAGCATCGGCAGACAGGATTACAGCCGTCATTCCTTATTATGGTTATGCCCGGCAGGATCGAAAAGTGGCTCCCCGGGCACCCATTTCAGCAAAACTAATCGCTGATCTGATCACAACGGCCGGTGCCAACCGCGTTCTCTCCATGGACCTTCACGCCGGTCAGATTCAAGGTTTCTTCAACATACCCGTGGACAACCTCTTTGCCACACCTGTCCTTCTGGAATACATCAAGAAACGATTTCAAGAAGACACGGTCATCGTCTCTCCGGATACAGGCGGTGTCGAAAGGGCCCGGGCCTTCGGGAAGCGCCTCGGGGCAACTCTTGCCATTGTCGATAAGCGCCGCGAAGGGCCAAATGAAGCCCAGGTTATGAATATTATTGGAGATATCAAGAATAAAAAGGTCATTATTCTTGATGATTTGATCGATACGGCAGGAACGGTAGTCCAGGCGGCAAACGCCTTGAAAGAAGCCGGTGCCGTGGATGTGTCTGTCTGTGCAACGCATCCGGTTCTTTCCGGCCCTGCGATTGAACGACTTGAAAATTCAGACATTAAAGAAGTCATTGTGACGGATACCATTCCTCTGCATGAGCAGGCACAGATCTGCAAACGCATTAAGGTTCTTTCTGTGTCGGGACTCTTGAGTGAAGCGGTACGACGAATTTATTATAACGATTCTGTAAGTTCATTGTTTATTTAGGAGGCATCCATGGAGGCGATAGAGTTAAATGCCCTTGTTCGTAAAGAAACCGGTAAAGGGCCGGCCCGCAGATTGAGAAGCGCAGGGCTTATACCGGCTGTTTTTTATGGCCCGGGAACGGAATCCATACCCTTATCGGTCAATTCGGCCGATTTACTGAAACTGATGAAGGGTCGTCAAGAAAACGTGTTCATCAAGCTGATCATCAATGACGGCAGCAAGAAACGCAAGAAACTTGAAAAGCTGTCGATTATGAAAGAACTTCAGACGGAACCGGTATCCAGGCGTTTTTTTCATGCGGACTTCTATGAGATCAGCATGGACCACAAGCTCACCTTTGAAGTTCCCATTCACTTTAAAGGCAATCCGGTGGGCGTCGGAAATGGGGGGGACTTTCAGCATGTCAAACGGGAGCTGAAAGTATCCTGCATACCGACAAAACTCCCGGAGTTTATTGAAGTCGATATCAGCAGTCTTGATGTGGGTGATCATCTGAAAGTCAGTGATATTCAGATCAGCGAGGATATGACGATTCTGGATTCTAAAGAGGCGGTGATTGCTTCCGTATCTGCACCCAAAGTAACCATTGCAGCCGTTGAACCTGTGGAAGAAGAAGAGGAAACGTCGGCAGAACCCGAAGTGATTGGCCGGAAAAGTGCTAAAAGCGAAAGCGGAAAAGACTGACCGTAAGCAGGAGGCAACAAGCAGCGGGGGAATTTTGTGAAACTGATTGCCGGG
>PMNM01000165.1:0-3909 GCA_003161855.1 Syntrophaceae bacterium
AAAGACAGAATCAGGAAAATCATCGAAACCAGGGGATCAAACGAAAAAGCAATCCAGGATATCCTGGCCGTCATCCAACAGTACAACGGCATCAGCGCCGCCCTGAATAAAGCCAAATCTTATATTGACGAAGGCAAGGCATCTCTGGCCTCCTTCGAGAATTCTGAGGCCAAAACGGCATTGCTGACGATTGCGGATTTCATCATGGAAAGACGGATATAAACAAAACAGCAGATGGACACATAGCCTCAACCCACCTTTTTTATAATTTTTTTACTGATATTTTCAGGATTCTGAATCCATGAAGATTGACATAAATTCATTTCTTCACGGTCGTGTTGTTTTTCTACTTTTGTTCATTCATGCAACATTTCAAACGGGGATTCATGAAAAAGCCACCGCTGAGAATTGAAGGCCTTTCTTTATAAAAGTCGCAGCATCCTGCCTTATAATATGGTATAAAACACATTGCCGGTCACCACGACCCAGAATAGCATTTATAGAGGGGATGATCATTGATGAGGAAAAAACTGACCACAGAATTGGACCTTGATAGATTAACAATACTCGGAAAAGAAAGCATGCCCAGACGGAAATTGGAAACATTTCCCAANNAGCCGGAAATTGGAAACATTTCCAAATCATCATCCCAAACGAGATTATACGGTCACAATGCATTCTGAGGAATTTACCTGTGTGTGTCCATTAACAGGACAACCAGATTTTGCGAAAATAAAAATCCAGTACATTCCAGATAAACTTATTCTCGAATCAAAATCCCTCAAACTCTATCTACAATCTTTCCGCAATGAAGGAACATTCCATGAGCATGTAACCAATGTCATTTTGGATGATATTGTTGCTGCTCTTGCGCCACGCTGGTGCAAAATTACCGCCGATTTTACCGTTCGAGGGGGTATAGGCATTTCTGTAGATGCGGAATTTAAAAAGTAACAGGATCCGATGAACACTAATATTAACGCAAAAGAAATTCCGCATATGCAAGCTGATAAAAAATAATTAAAAAAGAGGATATCCTATGCCCGGTATTTTTGAGGTATACATAGAAACACATTTTTCTGCAGCCCATGCTTTAAGGGGCTATCCTGGGGACTGCGCGCGGCTTCATGGACATAATTGGATTATTCAAGTTTATGTTCGATGTCGCGAACTGGATGATATCGGTATCGGCATCGATTTCCGGGTCATTAAAGAAAATGTGAAGGATGTTTTACAGGGACTGGACCATTTTAATATGAATGAACTTCCCGCTTTTCAAGAGGACAATCCAACTTCAGAGAATATTGCGAAATATCTCTACAGGGAACTCAGCAAACGGATTGATTCTGATCAGGTGAAAGTCTCGAAGGTCAAGGTTTCGGAAACACCCAATGCCGGAGCCTTTTACTGGGAGGAATAATTGTCTTTAAGGGTGAACGAAATATTCTTCAGCATACAAGGAGAATCTTCCTATGCCGGGTACCCTTGTGCTTTTGTCCGATTGACTGGTTGTAACCTCCGATGCTCTTATTGTGATACTCAGTATGCGTATGAAGAAGGGACCTGGCTTGAAATCTCGGATATTGAGAGGAAAGTCACCTCTCTCAATTGCCGTCTTGTGGAGATAACGGGCGGCGAACCTCTGATCCAGAAGGAAACACCGGAACTTATCAAAAAATTATTGGATCAGGAATTCACAGTTTTGCTGGAAACAAATGGCAGTCAGGATATCGGTGTCGTTGATGAACGATGCGTCAGGATTCTTGATATCAAATGCCCATCCAGCGGTGAATCCGGGAACAATGATTTGGAAAACCTGGGGAAAATGACTCCTCATGATGAAATCAAGTTTGTGATCTTAAACAGGAAAGATTATGAATACGCGAAGCTTATTCTCACGTCATCTATTCTCACGCAAAACCATTTAAAACCTCCCTTCCTTTCTCCTGTTTTTGGCAAAATAGACCCTGAAACACTTGCGCAATGGATTCTGGAAGATCATCTTGACGTTCGATTACAGATCCAACTTCATAAGTTGATCTGGGGGCCTGAAAGAAAAGGTGTGTGAAAAAGGAATTTAACCATGCCGGATAAAAAAGCAGTGATCCTGTCCAGTGGCGGCATCGATTCTACAACCACGATGGCGATGGCAAAGGCAGAAAATTATGCAATTTACAGTTTAACTTTTAACTATGGACAGAGGCATACGCCTGAATTGGAAGCAGCGAAGAAGGTAGCTCATTACTTTGCGGCTAAAAAACATCTCGTGATCAGCATTGATCTGCGATCGATTGGGGGATCCGCGCTGACTGATAATATTGATGTTCCAAAAGGCCGTGACGATCATGCAATCCGGTATGGTATCCCTGTGACTTATGTTCCTGCTCGTAACACGATCTTCCTTTCCTATGCATTGGCATGGGCAGAAGTGCTTCAAGCGTCGGATATTTTTATCGGTGTCAATTCCATTGATTATAGCGGGTATCCGGATTGCCGACCTGAGTTCATTGCTGCCTACGAGAGGTTGGCAAATTTGGCCACCAAGGCAGCCGTGGAGGGGAAAGTGATCATGAAAATTAAGACTCCCCTGATCTCTATGACCAAGGCAGATATCATCAAGAAGGGAATCGAATTGGGTGTGGACTATAGTCTGACACATAGTTGCTACGATCCCTCACGGGAAGGAAAGGCTTGTGGTCTATGTGACAGCTGTATTTTAAGAAAAAAAGGCTTTCNNCATTTGGTCAATTCATGTTTAAAAACTGCGGAATAACCGTTGATATTTCAATACAAACGTTAACGGTGCTGCGTCAAGTGCAGGCGGCTATATTTTATTTCAGCAATCCATATTTTCCAGAAATAAATAAAGGGGGCAAGAGAAATACTTACCCCCCCNNCTGTCGTTATCTGCCGGGTTCGCCTTCTTGCCGCGCGCTTTTATTTCATTATTCGCATCACCTGAGAGCGGGAAAGAGTAAGACACCGTGGGGGCCACGGTAATGTACTTAACCAGATTAATAGGGAGGCTGACCGTCACCACACCGTCATGGAAATTACTGAACTTGTCATTGGTGGCCTGATAACTGCCATTAAATTTAGGATATCCGCCAGAGGAGGCATTGATGTTGTACTGAGTCGCATCTGCATAATCGCTTAATAGATAACTGGCAGAAGCCCCCAATTTCAGGGAAACAGTCTTGTTAAATTCAACCGTATGGGAAACCCCCAGGAGAAAATAATACTGATGATAATGGTCGATTTCCTTGTAGACCGTTAACGTCGGTAACAGTAGCGTATTGAGACCGACGGTTACATAGACCTCCTGTGAATCGAGGGGTTTCGCTGCACCGGCATTCGCTGCGCCGAGACCGTAATAGATATACCCTACCCCCGCATTCACGATGCCGAGGGTCTTAGTATAGGAGAGGGTATAATCCGTTTCCGTCCAGGTGCTGGAGTTGGTAACGTTGGTCTGTGAATAGGGTTGCGTATCGAGATTACCCCAGATATTGGCGGAAAAACCCTTGTACCCGACAGTCAGTGATGGTTGAACAACAACACTGTTGCGGGTATTTTCATACCCACGCCAGATATATGTCGTTAATCCCGAAACAGAAAGTTCTCCCGTAGGCTTTTCTTCTTCTGCCGGGGCGGGTGATGGGGCTGGGGCAGGCACAGTGGGTTTTACGTCAGTCTGTGCTGCTGCCGCAGGCTTTTCCTGGGCCTGAACGGGTAAAAAACCGGTAACCATCCATAAGCATGCTACGCTGACCATCAATAAACACCTTTTTCTTTTCAATAAGCTTGTCATTCCACAACCTCCAGATTAGTGATCTCCTTGCTTGAACTGGCTGTCCGCAAGGGCGGCCGGTTTTCACGCTATTAAATCAAAAGCCGTACCAAGATAAG
>PMNM01000165.1:3930-6759 GCA_003161855.1 Syntrophaceae bacterium
ACAACAGGAAAAAATATGAACCTGACGCGAGACATCATTTCCATTATCATGGAGCTCATCATTAGGCCTGAACATAAGGCGGCCTGATGATGGAATAGTGTTTCAGTCAAAAATACGAACATGAAAAAACCGTTATCAGGATCATCCGATAACGGTTTTTTTGAAAGAGAGGGCATCATGATGAAAAGATCGGATGTTTTAATTTATGATACAACGTTGAGGGATGGAACCCAGGGTGAAAAGATCAATTTCTCTGCAGAGGAGAAGCTTCGAATTGCCCAGCGTCTCGATGATATGGGTTTTCATTATATAGAAGGAGGGTGGCCGGGCTCCAATCCAAAAGATTCACGTTTCTTCGAACTGGCCAAGCATACTCGTTTCAAGCATGCTCGCCTCTCCGCCTTCGGCAGTACCAGAAAGCCCCATATCCGGTCTGAAAACTGTCCGAATCTGGCAGCCATTATTCAGGCGGAAACGCCGGTGGTTACCATTTTCGGAAAGACCTGGGACCTCCATGTTCGAGATATCCTGGATATCTCCCTCACTGAAAACCTTGCCATGATCGGTGATTCCGTCGCCTATTTGAAACTGCATGGGAAGGAAGTCATCTATGATGCGGAACATTTTTTTGACGGCTATAAGAACAATGCGGCCTATGCGCGAAAGACCATAGAGGCCGCCTTGTCCGCCGGAGCGGACTGGGTCGTTCTCTGCGATACCAACGGGGGCTCACTTCCCTCCGAAGTCACGACAATCATCGCTGAAATGGCTGCACTCATTCCGCTGCACCGGATGGGGATTCATGCGCATAATGACGGTGATCTCGGTGTGGCCAACTCTATTGTTGCCGTGCAGGCTGGTGTCAGAATGGTGCAGGGCACGATCAACGGTTTTGGCGAAAGATGCGGCAATGCCGATTTGATCCCGATCATTGCGAATCTGCAGTTGAAAATGAAAAAAAGATGTCTGGCCGAGGAGACTATCAGACACCTCACCAGCCTTTCCAATTATGTCAGTGAAGTGGCAAACGTTCCTCCTCAAAATTCGCAGCCTTTCGTCGGACGGAGCGCCTTTGCCCATAAAGGCGGCGTTCATGTGAGTGCGGTCATCAAGAATCCGACTGCCTATGAACATATCCGGCCTGAACAGGTGGGAAACAAGCAGCGGGTGCTGGTCTCCGATCTGGCCGGAAAAAGCAACATCGAATACAAGGCAAGGGAACTGGGCGTTGAGTTGGGACTTGATAAAGTCACGACCAAAAAGATCGTTAAAGAAATTAAGAAAATGGAGGATCAGGGCTACCAGTTTGATGCCGCCGAAGGGTCCCTGTCCCTTTTAATCAAGAAAATAACTGGTGAATTCAAGGATCCGTTCAACCTGGAAAGCTATCATGTCATGATTACCAAAAGAGGGAATGAGCCGCCTCTGGCTCAGGCCTCGATCAAGATTTCCGTCGGTGATGAACAGGAAGTGACATCCGCAGAGGGAAACGGTCCGATCAACGCCCTTGATAACGCCCTCCGCAAGGCGCTGACAAAATTTTATCCGCAGCTCAATGAAATGCATTTGGTGGACTTTAAAGTCAGAATCGTGGAAGGAAGTGAAGGGACGGCGGCCATGGTGAAGGTTTTGCTCGATTCAAAAGATGAAGAAGAAGTCTGGAGCACCATCGGGGTGTCGGACAATGTGATCGAAGCCAGCTGGCACGCCCTTGTGGACAGCGTCCAGTATAAACTGAGCCGGGATAAAATCAATATCAATAACCGGACAGCGCGATGCCGACGCAAAGATTCATAAGTCCGTTGCCAATCATGCTTGATTCTGATAAATAAACACCGGAACGCTTGTGTTTGAGGTTCCTAAATCAGAAAAAGTGTGATATGCTGATATCCATAAACAGCCAGAATCCCCAGATGCGATTAATTAAAAAGGCTGCGGAAGTCCTGCGCAGCGGGGGGATCATTATCTACCCGACAGATACGGTTTACGGGCTGGGCTGCGATCTGTTTAATAAAAAAGGGATCGAAAAAATCTACAAAATTAAAAAAAGAAGCGAGAAACAACCTTTCAGTTTCGTCTGTGCCGATCTAAAAGACATCAGCCGCTACGCTAGGGTCTCCGATTATGCCTACAAAACCATGAAACGTCTCCTCCCGGGCCCCTACACTTTTATTCTTGAGGCCTCCCGGCTTGTCCCCAAAATTATTCTTCCCAAACGGCAAACCACCGGGATTCGTGTGCCCGATAACCGCATCTGTCTGGCCCTCGTCGGAGAGCTGGGTCAACCGATCATCAGCACCAGCGTCAAAAACGAAGACGGGGAAATCATGACCGATCCCGTCGTGATGGAGAAAAAATTCCGGCATTGTGTTGATCTGGTCATTGACGGGGGTATTCTGGCGGCGGGACAGTCCAGCGTCATCAGCCTCGTGGATGACCAAACGGAAGTGATACGAATTGGAAAAGGCGATGTGTCCGCCTTTATATAAAATACATGGGTTTTCAGCTNNTGAGCGATGGCAGAATACTGAAAACCTACAAAAGGATCATTATGAAAAAAGAGATGCTTATCAACGCTGTTCATCTGGAACAGAAACGGATGGCCATTGTAGATGACGGCAAGCTGGTCGATTTCAACATCCAGATGGCCGTCAAGGAACCCATCACCGGTAACGTTTACAAGGGAATCATTCAGAAAGTTGAGCGCGGCCTGCAAGCGGCGTTTGTCCATTACGGCGGCAAAAAGGACGGTTTTTTACCTCTCCGTGATGTCGGCCCCGAATACTTCAAGGAACGAAAGGCCAACGACAAGGAAGCGAATCACACCCA
>PMNM01000051.1:0-442 GCA_003161855.1 Syntrophaceae bacterium
GGTCCTATGCGGGTAGTCAAGGGCCTGTAATCGGAAAATACCTGTAGTGGACAGAGAAGGTCATACGTTGTCTGAACCTCTACCCCTCTCAGCATTCACCCATGGACGGAGCGTTGCCACTCCGCCCATGGGTGAATGCTGGTGGCGGTGAGGATGACGGGATAAAGGAAAAACAAACCCACCGTTGGCAGGATGGATGCGAACGGGGGGTTTGTTTTTTGACTGCATTTCCTTCCTCCTTCGCAAATACCTGCCCATGCACCAGCACTATCTTTGCCGGGCCGTCCAGACCGTGATTAAATCCTTTACAGACAGATGAAAAAACGATAAGAAAATTAGCTCAAGCGGGCTTCTGTTTGTACCGATGCTGACTCTTGATAGGACGCCCATTTTTTATGTCTATCTGGATCAGTTAAGTAACGGGTTCGAAGAGAAAAAAGCC
>PMNM01000051.1:447-6269 GCA_003161855.1 Syntrophaceae bacterium
CCCGGGATCAACTGGCCGACGATTATGCCCGAAGACTGGAAGAAATCTTCAATCAGGAAGTGACCAGGCAGTTAGAACCTTTGGGAAAGGCCGCTGAATTCGAAAGAATGCTGCTTTATGATAGCCAGTATACCCATAAATATCTGAATCAGACGATACCCAGCTATTACGGCTTCCGTGCGGAAATATTCAACAAAGCCAGAAAGATTATTCTCGGCGAGTAAGAGGAGGTTCCGGCCATGAAAGTGATCTTTTTGGGCACCAACGGTTGGTACGATACCGAAACGGGCAATACGATTTCTATCCTCATCAGAACCGGTAATTATGACATCATTCTGGATGCGGGAAACGGACTCTATAAAGTCGACCGTTATGTGCCCCCGGGAGATGAGAAACCGGCTTATCTGTTTCTCAGCCACTTTCATTTAGACCATATGATTGGTCTGCATACCCTGGTCAAGTGCCGATTTACAAAGGGTTTGAACATCTGCGGGCCGGCCGGAACACGGCAGATATTAGAAACGATTGTCAATAGCCCTTTTACCGTGGCCCTGGAAAGACTTCCCTATCCGACTGCTGTCCTTGAATTGCCTGAGGAAACAGACCGGTTGCCCTTTGCTGTGAAGACAATGCCTCTGTTCCATAGCGGTCTGACGCTGGGATTCCGGATTGAGATCCATGGTAAAATCATCGCCTACTGCCCCGATACGGGTTACTGTGAAAATGCCGTTACCCTGGCAAAATCAGCGGACCTGCTGATCACGGAATGCGCCTATAAAAGCGGAGAAGCCAATGAAAGCTGGCCTCATTTGAATCCGGAAACGGCGGCCAGGATTGCCGTCGAAGCGGGAGCGAAAAAACTGTTCCTGACACATTTCGCAGCCGGGACCTATCTGACCCTGGAGGAGAGAAAAGCCTCAGAAAAGGTTGCCCGTACAATNNGAAAGGCCTCTGTCGGGTGGGGTTTATAAAATACTTTCGAAAAGATTGTTTTTCTAATTCGGATTGTCGTTACAACATTTCAATCGGGGATCATTAAAAATTCAGAAAATAACAAAAGGGCAGAGCCCATTTGACTCTGCCCTTTGTGTCGAAATTTCAAATTGGGTCTAATATACAAAATTACCTGTTATTGCTACCACCCCGAGCAAAGCAAGGCCCGTTAAGATTTCAACGGTGATGCCAATGAAAATAAGTTCCTCTTCGACAATATCAGAGGCAAAATCTATCCATTTATAATAACTCTTCATATTTATACCCTTGAACTTTCTCCTTATTCCTGCAAGCCGATCAAACCAAAGCCAAGCAGTTGCAAGGCGACTCCGTGAGTACAGTCTGCAATTCCATTTAACCCCCGAATACAGAATCGTGGAGTAATCCACAATAGGGAATATCCCGATTTACGGCTTCGAAAATCCTGACAAGTGACTTCGAAAATGCTGATGGATAGATGATATTCTGATACAAAACCATGGTACGGATATCGCGATAAAGGCGGATATGGAAATAAGGCGGCTGCCTCTTCTCAGGCGAGAAATAATCATACGGCTGTGATGGGCTGATAATCTATGTTTCTAAAAGTCCAGCCACTTCGATATGTGCAGTCTGGGGAAACATATCGAGGGGTTGGAGGATTTTCAGATTGAAACCACGATCAGCGAGNNGATCGCAGCCGGTCCTCGGCGGATCCAGGATGATCACATCGACACGGGCTTTAGGGCCGATAAAATTTTGTTTGATCATGCGGCTGGCATTGCCTTCGATAAAAATTGCATTTCCTAATCCGTGATCCGCAAGATTCTTGCGGGCGCATTTAACGGCTTCCCCGTCTATCTCGATGCCGAAGACCTGGCGGGCATGGGGAGCCAGGAATAGTGAAAAAAGACCTGAACCACAGTAAACGTCCACGACAGTTTCCTTGCCTGTCAAGTGACTGAGCTCTAAAATGTAATCTACAAGCCTGTCCGTAAAAAAGGTATTGGCCTGAAAAAACCCCAGGTAAGGAACCGTGAACGGTTTACCCTTGGCCATTCGCGTGACATGTCGGGGAATACGGAAATCAGTCACGATTTCCGCTGGTTTTTCACCCGCCGGGTCAGACCAGATGGTCTGCCGTTCGTGAATAGCCTTCGTTCTGCCTGCGATCAGGTCCTTCCGGTATGCCAGACAGGCCTGATTGATGGTTTCCTCCACAATGACGCAATGTTCGATCTCAATCACCTGCCGGCCGGAGGTATCCATAAATCCTAAAACCGGCCATCCGTCTTTTTCCAGATAGATGTGGTAATCCGCTTTTCCGCGGTAGTGAAAGAGGCGAGGGGAAGGAATGACCTCCCGCACGGGTGGTGTCAAAAATTTTCCAATTCTTTTAAAAGTATCCATAACCTGGTGTTGCTTGATTTGAAGTTGATGATCATAGCGGATGTGCTGATACTGACAGCCTCCGCAATGGGTGAAATAGCGGCAGAGGGGTTGTTCTCTGTGAGGAGAAAGAATGGATAATCCGCGGATTTTTCCTTCTAAATACCTTTTTCTGACCGCGGTAATCTCAACCTCGACACGGTCTCCCTCCACGGTAAAGGGGACAAAGACGACCAGGTCGTGAATACGGCCTACCCCGTTCCCTCCGAAGGCAACGGTATCGATGGCGACTTCTATGACATCTCCTATTCTCACATATTTCTCCATGTCTGTCGCCATAAACTAAACAGGCCGAAAAGACCATATCTTTTTGCATTTCCCTTTACATCCCCCGTCAATGCTGGTAATCATTCTTCAGCAATGCAATCTTCCTGACTTTTCTGATTTTATTCTGAAAGGACATCCTGTTGGATCATCAAAATGTACATCGCCTGACCCTGGACAGCAGAGAAATCATCCTCATTGGTACCGCCCATATTTCCAGGGAAAGCGCTGATCTGGTCGATCGGGTTATTACAGAGGAAAAACCGGATGTGGTCTGTGTTGAGCTCTGCAAAGCCCGTTTTGAAGCCATCAAACAGAAGGACAAGTGGCAGGAAATGGATATTGTGAAGGTCATCCGGGAAAACCGTACGGCTCTGCTATTGTCACAGTTGCTGATGATGTCCCTTCAAAAGAAGATTGCGGAACGCTTTAACATCAATCCCGGAGAGGACATGCTCCGGGCGATCAGCCGGGCGGCAGAATCCGGGGCGGAAGTGGTCCTGGCAGACCGCGAAATCCGTGTCACCCTGCTCCGGACCTGGCGGATGATGGGGCTCTGGAGCAAAATGAAATTCCTCTCCGATATGATTCTGTCCCTTTTCATTGGGGAGAACATCACCGAGGAGAACATCGAAGAACTGAAACAGCATGATGTCCTTGATCTGGCGCTGAAATCCATCGGTGAAAAACTGCCGGAATTGAAAACCACACTGATCGACGAAAGAGACCAGTTTCTTGCCTGCAGCATCCGCAATAGCCAGGGCCGTAAAATCGTTGCCGTCGTCGGAGCCGGCCACATTCCGGGCATCATAGAAAAGATCGGGAAAGAGATCGATATCGATGAGATCAACACCATTCCGCCACGAAGTTTCTGGGCAAGATTCTTCGGATGGGGGTTTTCCGCGGCCATCCTGTCTCTGTTTGTTGCCGGTTTTTTCTATTCGGGGGGGCGGACAAGTATCCATATGATGTTGTCCTGGTCGGTGATTACGGCCATCTGTGCGACGATCGGCGCCATGATGCTTCTGGCACACCCTTTTACGATTCTGGCTTCGGCCCTCTCGGCACCAATCGCGACCCTTCATCCGCTCATCGCCACAGGCTGGGTCGCTGGATTGACAGAGGCCACCTTCCGAAAGCCGCAGGTCAGGGATTTTCTCGATCTGAAAGACGATATCACCACCGTGAAAGGATTTTTCCGTAACAGAATCACACGGATTCTCATTCTCGTGGTCGTTGTGAATCTGACGACTTCGATTGGCACCTTTGTGGCCATCCCGGTGATGATGAAATACTTTCTATGAGGCGATAGGGTTATGAAGGTTGAGAAAAATTCCATGCTCTGTCCGAATTGCCGTCGGCTGATCAGTATAGACGAGCCTCTCTGTCCATACTGCGGGTTGTCCAGACCCGGATTCCGGCGATCATTCACGTTATTCAGCAGGTTTTCAGGGGGGTTCCTGGATATGATCAAGGCCCTCATTTATGTGAACGGGGTCTTCTTCCTCTTATCGCTTTTCTTGAATCCATCGGCCCTGGGCTTTACAGCGAATCCGATGGGTCTGCTGGCCCCGTCCGAACGAAGCCTTTTTCTGCTGGGTGCAACGGGTGCCGTCCCCATTGTGCATTACGGCCGCTGGTGGACATTGATATCGGCATCCTTCCTCCACGGCGGCATCCTTCACATCTTTTTTAATATGGCTGCGCTCTGGCAGTTAGGACCCTTTGTTGTCCAGGAATTCGGCACGAGCCGCTTTGTGATTATCTACCTTCTGGCCGGTGTGACGGGATTCTACCTGNNGGCCGGTGTGGCGGGATTCTATCTGTCAGTCCTGGCCGGGATTCCCCTGACCATCGGGGCGTCGGCCAGTATCTGCGGATTGATTGGAGCGATTCTTTATTATGGAAAAAGCCGGGGCGGTTTCTACGGCGAGGCGATCTACCGGCAGGCGATGGGCTGGATCCTGGGACTGGTCATTTTTGGCCTCCTGATTCCCGGCATCAACAACTGGGCGCACGGCGGCGGGGTCCTTGCCGGTATCCTGCTTGCTTTTTTAATGGGTTATCAGGACCGGCGAAGAGAGGCGTTTTTCATTAAAATTCTGGCAGGAATTTGCATGCTGCTGACCATTGCCGTATTGTTATGGGCAGTTTTTCAGGCCCTGTATTTTCTTCTCCGGTAACATCGAGGCCCGGCATGAAGAGAAAAGGAATTCAGGATGGGCCCTCTTCCTTCGTCAAGCTATTAATCTGAGCAACAGTCCCTTGAGATAATGTCCTTCGGGGTGTGCCAGATTCACGGGATGATCCGGGCTAGGCCCCAGCCGTGCGATGAGCTGAGCTTCCTTGCCGGCATCACGCGCTGCGGCGAGTACAATTTTCTCGAAAAGGGTTTCATCCATGTAATTTGAACAGGAAAACGTGGCCAGAATGCCACCTTCTTTCAGATGACGTATGGCCTGCAGGTTAATATCCTTATAACCCCGTGAAGCCCGGATCACATCTTTTCTTGACTTGGCAAAGGATGGCGGGTCCAGAATAATAAGATCAAACAGCTCTTTCGTTTCCCGCAGATAGTGAAAGACATCCGCTTGAATGACCGGATGGTCCTGCACGGAAAAGCCGTTCCGATCAAGGTTTCGCCGGGCCATTACATTCGCAGGTCCCGATGTTTCGACGGAAATGACTTGTTTTGCCAGGCCATGGGCACAATAGACGGAAAAACCGCCGGTGTAGGAAAAGCAGTTGAGCACCATGGCCCCGAGGCTGATCCGGCCGACACGGTCGCGGCTGTCACGCTGATCCAGGAAAAAACCGGTTTTCTGACCCGAGGCCATATCCACCTCAAAGACAAGATTATTTTCCATGATTTCAATGGTTTCGGGAAGCGTTGCCCCATAGAGCAGTTCGGTCCGGTTAGGCAATCCCTCACGCTGCCGCGCTCGGCCATCGCTCCGCTCATAAATCCCTGACGGTTTTACCTCTTCGCAAAGAACATCCAGAATCACGTTGCGGCATTTTTCCACACCCGCTGTGTCGATCGAGATGACGAGAAAGCCGCTGTAACGGTCCACGATTAAACCAGGGATTCCGTCACCCTCAGCGTTAATCAGGCGGTAGGCTGTCGTTTCCGGTGG
>PMNM01000051.1:6305-8303 GCA_003161855.1 Syntrophaceae bacterium
TATTTCGCGTCCCGGTTTAAGAAAGATTTTGGGGTATGGATGGTGCATGGTATGGTGTCGTTATGTTCGGGATACCCCGGCACTGCTCCGGGGCACCCCGCATAAACGACTTTTATTTTACGGCCGCTTTCAGCCTGCTGACCATATCCGTCTTTTCCCATCGGTAATCATCCAGAAACAGTGTNNCGGGGTTAGATCAAAGACCTGCTCGATGATCTGCTCAAGTTTTTGATCGGGAATCTTTCCCGTGCAAAAAGTATTGACATAAATGGAAAACGGTTTGGCCACGCCAATGGCATAAGCCAGTTGGACGGAACATTTAGCCGCGAGGCCGGCAGCCACAATATTCTTTGCCACATAACGGGCGCCGAAGGCAGCCGAGCAATCGACCTTTTCCGGTGACTTGTTGACCACGGAACCACCGCCCATCTGGGCACCAGGATAGCCCCCGTAAAACTGAACCACCAGCTTCCGGCCCGTCACCCCGGAATCAGCGGCGCTGCAGGAGTTAATCGCCTGCCATTCTCCTGTCGGATTAAAGAGAAACTCGGTTTTCTTATCGATCCATTTCTTGAGGCAGTCGAAAGCAATCTTCTGGGCCTTCACTTTGATTCTGCCTTTGTCGGATTTCTTGACGTTGCGATAATCGATGGGATTGGACATCAATACCTTGACGAGGCGGAGAGGCTTGCCAGTTTTGTCATCATATTCAACGGAAACCTGGCCTTTGCCGTCCGGCGCGAAGGCGGGATCGCCACAGGTCTCGAAGGCTCTCATCATCCGGTTCACCAGCACATAGGGGAGGGGAAGCAGTTCCGGCGTTTCATCGCAAGCAAACCCGTACATAATCCCCTGATCCCCGGCGCCGATTTCATGCTTCTTATTGAGGTCCAGCGATGTTCCCTGGTTGATATCCGGCGATTGCGGGATAATGGCGTTGAGAACCCCCATGGAATTTCCGTTGAGCCCCACGGCAGCATGATTGTAACCGAGGGCCAGGACTGAATCACGGGCTATTTTATCAATGTCCACATAGACCCGGGTCCGGACCTCACCTCCGACGAGACAGATCCCTTTACCCAGAAAGACCTCTATCCCGCAATGAGGCATATTATGGAGGTTCAACCCTATTTTTTTTTCTTCATCCAGAATGGCCGCAATGACATTGGCGGCAATGATATCCGCGACGACGTCTGGATGTCCTACTTTGATACTCTCTGACGAAACTTGCATCTAAGTTCTCCTTTCATTGACGTTGCAAAAATAAAAAACCCGCGCCAGAGCGCGGGTTCATTTTCACATGATATTGGCGCTTTAGCACATTTATATTGCGGAGCAATTTACCTTTAAATCACCGCTTGCGGATCGCACCTTAACACAAACAAACTAAAAATCAAGCAATTTTTTAGAAAATACTTGAAGAAGGCAAAAAATGCTGGAACATGATAAAAAGATGCAATAAGGAAGTTCTCGGGATTTTTTCTGAGCTGCTAAAGCTTGCCTATTATCAAGTTCGAGGGTATATTCCATTGACATTTTTTATGTGAAAGAGGTGAAGAAATGCCAGACTACTGGGTAAAAATCACGGAGAAAGAAGAAGATAAAATTCAACGCCATCATTATCTGGTCACGGCGCGAAATATCATAGAGGCAAAAAAAATCGCGCAAGAATTCATTCAGCACTTCTGCGACGAAGATGATGATCCGGAAATGGTTGCCGACGGGTATGCCTTCTGCAACAAGGCTATTATTGTCCACATTGCGGATATAAAGGAAACCACGAAGGAAGCCTTCAAAGATTTTCTTCTAAAAATGCATACGATTGAGTGGAAGTAAAAGGCCTGTCCGTCGCAGGCTGCCGTTTCGACAGATGGATCACGAGTCCATAAAGACTCTCTCGGGTCTATACGGATGAGAGCTTTGCGCAAACCATTTTTCAAAACTTTCCGGATGTCTGAATGGATCGTCTTTCTATCCTTAAGGGGTCGGACAGAAATC
>PMNM01000081.1 GCA_003161855.1 Syntrophaceae bacterium
GGGCGTTCCTTTCCATAGGTGATCGTTTTGATACTTTCTTTATCCAGGCCGAGGTCAACCAGGTATTTCATGGCTGCATCGGCGCGACTCTGGCCAAGGGCCAGGTTGTATTCAACGGTACCCCTCTCATCACAATGCCCTTCGACGACCAGACTGTAATTTTTATTGCTGCCCAACAGACCCGCGAGCCGTTTCAGGATTTCCCTGGCTTCAGGTTCAATCGTTGATTTATCGAAGACAAAATAGATATCCTCAAACGCCGTCTGCTCCTTCTCTGCAGCTGCTGCTGCCGCAGCATCCCGTTTCAGGGCTAGCTCCTTCACATCTTCTTTCTGCTGCTCAGCCGCCAGCTTCCGGGTAGCCTCTTCTTTCGCAGCCGCCTCAGCCTCCTTCTTTTTAGCGTCCGCTTCCGATTGTGCTGCCGCTGCCTTTTGGTCTCCGGCCACTAGGCCCTCATCTTTTGATACCGCTTTTTTAGCACACCCCGTCATCAACACTATGGAAATACAAAAAATCACTGTCATGATTCCTATGCATATACTCTTTCGCTTCATGTTACTGATTCCTCCCTTCTCCTTAGGTAAATAAATAGATCCGTCCGGTAAATATAGATGATTCAATCACAATAGAACCCTAAAGGTCAACACAAAAAACGCCCGCCCCTGATTTATTTCAGGCGGGGGGACCATGAGGGACTGATGCAACCCGGGACGTTCTCATAAACGACCCGGATATTGGACCCGTTTGCATTCATCACACAGATGCGGCTTTTTCCGGCAATCTTCTGACTGAAGGCCAGATACCGGCCGTCAGGCGACCACGAGGGGGATTCGTTTTGTCCCTCCGCCGGACTGAGCTGCATGGAATGGCTGCCGTCCTCGTCGATCGAAAAGATCTGGAAACGACCATCCTTGCGGCCCTCATAAACAATCCTGTTGCCTTTGGGTGACCAGGCGGGGGAGGTATTGTAATTTCCTTCATAAGTCAATCTTTTGACCCCATTCCCCTCATGATCCATCAGATAGATCTGAGGAGTACCCGACCGGTTGGACACAAACGCAATCTTCCGGCCGTCCGGTGACCATGCCGGAGACACATCGATAGAAAATTCATGGGTCAGGCGCCTGAGAGAACCGCCTCCAATATCCTTGAGATATATTTCTTCATTGCCGTCCTTGCTCAGAGTCATC
The DNA here is from genome assembly GCA_003161855.1 of Syntrophaceae bacterium. GTDB lineage: Bacteria > Desulfobacterota > Syntrophia > Syntrophales > Fen-1087 > Fen-1087. The sequence goes on from PMNM01000081.1 coordinate 1,191, forward strand.
AGCATCTTTTTGCCATCCGCTGACCAGGCACCCGGAAGATTGAGTCCTTTGAAAGCAGATATTTTGCTGGTGGCATAATCCTTCAATCTGCGGACATACAGATCGGGATTGCCATCCCGATGAGACATGAAAGCAATGGATTGACCATCCGGTGACCAGCGTGGTGACAGGGTGGTGGTGGCAAAGTTGGTAATTTGAGTCAGTTCAGAACCGTCGAAATTGATGCTATAAATATCCGATGACTGGTTTTTTTTCAGGACAAAGGCAATTTTTGTATTAAAGACACTGCCGTCTCCCGTCAAGGCCAGGAGAATCTCCTGGGCAATTTTACGTATGATTTCTTTTCGATCATCCATCCGACCGCTGTATTTTTTCTCGCTGAGCAGCTCTCCCTTCACCACATCAAAAAGCCGGTATTCGATCACGAGGGTTTTCCCCGTCAGGTTATAGACACCTTTTACCAGGTATTCCGCCCCAATGACCGTCCAGTCTGCAAAATTGATTTTCCCCCCCGGGGAAGTTGCCCGACCCTGATCCTGTAAAAAGGCTTTCTTATTAATAATATTGAAAAACCCCGTCATGTTCAGATTCTGGGCAAGGGTATCTGAAAACCAGACCGGCAGGTCTTCCTTGGGCTGTGCACTACTGAATTTTTGAAAATCTGTGATGGCGATGGGATATTTCTGAAAAGCGGGAGAATCAATATCAAGATAAACTTTTCCGCATGCCTCCATCCCCTGACACAAGAAGAAGAAAATAACGGCCATATAAATGAATATCTTTACCGATCGCACGGAGGTAATGCTCCTTTCTCTTATCTTATCCGGTCATTATCGAAATTCCGAAGAATGAAACCGAATACCGATTTCAATATTGTTGTCTCTGATCCATTCCGGAAGCGGGGGTAACGGACTTGCTTTTTTGATGGCTTTCATAGCCGAATCGTCAAAGTACCGGTTACCCGACCTCTTTTCAAAAATGATGTCGCTGATGGCCCCGTTGCGAAGGATCCTCGCCTGGATCACCGTTTCGATATTTTCTTTAGACAAAATGTCTCTGGGCAGAGACCACTGTCCCTTGATCTTCGACCAGATCGCCGCATAATAGGATGCCATTTTCTGGTTTATTTCCGTATTGCTGAGCGGAGCGGATACTGCTGAACTTTCCGTTCCCACGGAAGCCGTGCGGTTGGGTGTTTTCGCAGATAATTGAACTTTTTTTCTGACCGCTTCAACGGCCTTTTCACGCTGGGGGTTTTGCTTTTTTTGAACATCGACTTGTCGGACGGGAACCGACGAAATGGTCTCGACAGGCCTTTTTAATACAATGGCGCCGGGTGCCGGAGATGGTGTCAGAATTTCCTTGGACAGGGATGATGCCGTGTTGCCGCGAAAAGAAGTGTCCTGCAGATTTACCAGTTGCACAGAGTATACCGGACCAAAAGTCCACTTTGGCGACGGCACCGTGGGGGAAAAAATGATCAGAGACAGGGCGACGATATGGATAAAAAGAGAAAGACATACCATTTTGTTCAGGCTGAACCCATTACCGTCTCTGGTTCTGTTCAGCCTGGAAGAAATCACCTTGATTCCTCCGGGGGTTCGGTGATCATACCCAGTTTATCAACGCCAGCCTTTCTGACCTCCGACATCACCTCAATCACAAACCCGTAAGGAATACTTTTATCCGCCCGCATGAAAATCTCCCGGTCAATCCGGCTGGAGAATATGTTTTCCAGTTTTATCCGGAGATCACTCAGCGAAATTCTGTTTTTATTGATATATATCTCTTTGGCACCGGTAATCGTCAAAACAAGCTTTTCTTCCGTCACATCAATACTTTTTGATTTCACCTTGGGAAGGTTTACATCAATGCCCATCTGCAGCATGGGCGCCGTGACCATAAAGATGATCAGTAACACCAGAACAACGTCAACCAGTGGTGTCACATTGATCTCGGCCATCGGCTTGTTTTCGAAGTGATTTCGTCTTCTGACAGTTCTCATGGCATTTTATTTTCTGACATAATACCGTTCAATGATATTCAGCAATTCAGAAGAAAAATTGTCCATTTCCTGGGTCATCGTCTTGACACGGTTTATATAGTAATTATAAAAAATAACGGCAGGAATGGCCGCCGCCAGGCCAGCGGCAGTCGCAATAAGTGCTTCTGAAATACCGGGAGCAACAATGGCCAAAGTTGCTGCCCCCCTGGCTCCAATTCCTTTGAAAGTATCCATGATGCCCCAAACCGTCCCGAAAAGGCCAATAAAGGGACTGGCGCTTCCCGTTGTCGCCAGAAAACCGAGGGTGCTTTCTAACTTTGTGCTTTCCGAATCGCGTGCCCTGTTCAGGGCGCGCTCAATATTATCAATACTGTTCATCTCCACGGAAATCCCATCCCCACTGTCTGCTGCTTTGCCGGTCAGGGATTCCCGGATAACTTTTGTGACCTTAATCAGCTCCGTATAACCGGAACGGAAAACCTCGGCAATGGTGGAATACTGGAACTTTTTTGATTCCGGAAATATTTCCGACAATTTATTGCCCTTCATATAAGCTTCTAAAAAGGCGTCGTTTTCCTTTTTCACCTTTTTGAGAACTTTAAACTTCATCAGGATAATCGCCCAGGAAACAATAGAAAAAAAGAGGAGCAGCAGCAAGACAAACTGCACCATGGCTCCGGCATCCAGAATCATGCTCAGCAGGCTGCCGTGGAATTGCCCCCCCATGGCGCCTACGGTAATAAAAGCAATGTCGTTCACTTTTAACCTCCTCAAACCTGTTCGGCTTTGACGGCGTTATCTGTAATGGAAAATGCCATTCTTGTCAATAAGTGATTTAAACCCCGCCCTTATAAATCCTTGACAAGGCAGGCACGTTGCGATAATACGTCCTTCCCGGATGAGAAATCAGATCAATGACCCAGCGTGCCGATGTAGCTCAGCCGGTAGAGCAACTGATTCGTAATCAGTAGGTCCGCGGTTCGAATCCGCGCATCGGCTCCATAAAAATAATCCATTAAGTCCATTTCAACCACCGTCCAGGTTCTAAGGCAATGATCAGGGAAACACCCGCTTTGGGGAGATGAGTGATGATACAAAAGGCAAAGGTGTCAGTCAGTGTGGTCATGGGAAGTGAATCGGATCTACCCGTGATGGAAGAAACCGTCAAGACCCTCAAAGATTTCGGTATCTCTCATGAGGTCGTGCTGACCTCCGCGCATCGGTCACCGGAGAGGACTTCCTCTTTTGCAAAAAAGGTGGCAGAAAGAGGCATTCGAATCATCATTGTAGGAGCCGGTGCCGCTGCACATCTGGCCGGTGTTATCGCATCCCAAACCCATCTGCCCGTCATCGGCGTTCCCATTGATGCTACCTCCTTGCGGGGGCTGGATGCTCTATTATCTACCGTACAGATGCCGGGCGGCATCCCCGTGGCGACCATGGCTATCGGCAAGCCGGGCGCAAAAAATGCCGCCCTTATGGCGATCCGGATATTGTCTCTTGAAGACGCAATTTTACGAAAGAAGTTGCAGACCTACTGCAAAAAGATGGCAAGGGATGTTGAAAAAAGACAGAAAAATTTAAATGCCGGAAGTTCTTAAAATTAATCCAGAAAATCCTGAGATTAATCTCATTGCCCGTGCGATCCACATTTTGAAGACAGGGGGAGTCATTGCTTTCCCCACGGAGACGTTCTACGGTCTGGCCGCCGATGTCACAAACGAAGATGCCGTTGAAAAAATATTTCATCTCAAGGGTCGCGATTTCAGCAATCCTGTCGCGTTGATCATTGGCAACGACAGGCAGTTACAGGGTCTTGTCGAAGAAATCCCGGACAGCAGCCGGATTCTTATGCAGACCTTCTGGCCGGGACCGCTTACCCTTGTGTTTAAAGCCTCTCCGCAGATTATCCCGAAATTAACCGCTCACACAGGCAAAATCGGCATCCGCATCTCCAGTCACCCGGTTGCCGCCTGTCTTGCCAATCAACTGGACGGGCCCATTACCGCGACCAGCGCCAATTTCTCAGGGACCCCTGAGATTCTGTCACCTCAGGAAGTTGTTCGATGCCTTGGTGATCGGGTAGACCTTGTCATCGATGGAGGTTTGTCACCCGGCGGTAAAGGTTCGACCATTCTTGATGTCACGCTCGATCCACCGGTTACACTGCGGGAAGGCGCCATCCCGACGCAACGGATCCGGGAAAAACTCCTTTTTACTGCAGCAGCCGTTCGGCGCCTGCAATCATGACATAAGTTTTCGTTATACCAGGTGGTTCAAGGGCCACAACAATCATGAAAGGAATCTGTCCACCGGGAGGCACGCGGTCATTGGAGATGGTGGTGCCCTGGAGATTCGAGAGTTTCCGCTGAATCTCCTCATCTGACATCACGGTCAGCTCTTCATCCGTCAGAAGATTGCCGCTATAGGATTGCTTCTGTACGACCATTGTATCCAAGGGATCCAGCAGTTCCGCCTTTACTTTAATCCGGGTCAGCGGAACCCCTGACTGATTCATGACAATCCCCTGAATGACACGAAGATTTCCCACATTTACATTGGTCACAAAACGCTGACTGACAGACTGAATCTGTATTCCTTCCAGACCGGATTTCTTCTTCGGCTGCTCTGAACCCAGAATGCCTTCAATGGCCGGAACATAAGGCAACAAAAGCTTCATGGCCTGCAGTCTGACGTCGGGGATGAACCAGATCCCCAAGCTTGCCAGCAGGATTACGGAAACCACAATATAGAGGACAGTCAGCAGGGCCCGGGGCGTCCCCTTTTTAAGGGGTTTTTCTTCCTGTTCTTCAACTTTTTCAACCTGCTCCTCTCCCTCCTGCCCTATACTTGTAGTGAGAACATCAGGAATATCAGGATATCGATCGATTTCAATATCCGGGATGTAAGAAACCGTCTCTTCCCCAACCAAGGTAGATCCGGGTGCGGAAGGATGATTTTGGAAGAACTCATACTGACAGCGGCTGCAACGAACCCATATTCCATCTTCCTGGATCAGGTCTTCATCCAATCTGAATTTCGTCTCACACTGATTACATCGAATAATCATGCTCTTCCCCTTGGCACCAAAGTCGTCATTCTTTGATCACATAGACATCTGGCAGAAAACGGGCCTGTTCGTTGAAGTCCAGACCGTATCCCACGACAAAGCCGTCATCAATGGTAAAACCGGTATAATCGGCGGTAAAAGGCACCTTTCTTCTCATCTTTTTATCAAGAAATACGCAAACCTTCAAGGAGCGGGGAGACCGCTCTTTCAGGGTTTTGACAAGAAAAGAAAGGGTGAGTCCGGTGTCAACAATGTCTTCGACGATGAGGACATCCTTTCCCGCAATGGGAAGGCCGATATCCTTTTTGATCGCGACGTTCCCCGAGCTTACCGAACCGCTGCCGTAACTGGCCAGTTGCGCAAAATCCACCATGCAGGGGATCTGCAGAGAGCGGATCAGGTCTGCCATAAAAATGAAAGCGCCTTTGAGGACGCCGATCACAATCAGTTCGCCGCCCGCGTAATCGCGGGAAATCTCGTCGGCCAGTGACCGGATGCGACCGCTAATGACCTCTTTCGAAAAAAGGACCTCTTTTTTCATGGATTTCATTAGATCGCCTCTTTCATCATGGAAACCTGTTGAAAAATGGGTCGCGAAAAACATTGGATTCGCCGGTTACAAACCATTTTTCAGGGCTATGCAAATTTCTTCACAGGTTCTTTACCCTACCCAAGCATGACCGGCCTGTCAATCGAAATTCTCCGCCCTGTCCTTTGTATAGGCTTCGACAAATTCGTCAATCGTTGTTTGAATCAGGGATTCCGCTTNNGTTCGCACCCCAGCTTTTCATAATCAATATGGTTGATCATGTACTGGGAGCCGTCAAAATAGTATTTCCCCAACCGGTTGACTGCCGGGGAACGGAAAGGCCAGTTGAGCTTGAATGAAAAAAAACGCAGGGAAATCTCACGAAGGATGCCACTTTTGAATCGCTCCGGCGATGGCGTCTCATAGACCCCGTTGCTGATCAGCAGGAAATATTCCTTGACCAGGTCAATATCCGTCAGACAAAGACCATAGAGATACCAATCATCCAGGATATTGAGAAGGGACAGCTTTTCCTCCCTGGAAATATATTGATAGCTGGGGCAGAAATGACCATCACAGAGTTCTTTGCCATAAAAAGAAGCCCCACGCAGATCGCTTCCCTCATTCTGCAGGGGATGAAGCAGGCACCCTACCCTCTTTTCGTCGTCATCAAGAAAACCGATATATTCACAGCAGTAGATCACCTCATAGCGTTTGGCCTGATCTTCCAGTCTCTTGGTCTGCTCTGAAAATATTGATAAATCATCCATTCCTTGGACGATCCGGCGGAACCGCTCTGTTCTTGATCTTAACCGGCTGATGAGGGACAGGCGGGTGCTGTCTGCATAATTGTAAAGGCCGCAACAGGCCCCACAGGATTTACCGGCATCGGGCTGGCAGAGGTGAATGAACCTGTCGTCCATCATTCAAACACGACTGTCTTGGATCCATAGACCAGGATTCTGTTTTCCAGATGCAGCCGCACTGCCCGGGCCAGTACGATCCTTTCCAGATCCTTGCCCTTCATCACGATGTCGTTCACGGAATCCCGGTGGCTGATCTTGATCACGTCCTGGGCGATAATCGGCCCGTCATCAAGATTTTCAGTGACATAATGACTCGTGGCGCCAATGATCTTCACCCCGCGGTCATAGGCCTGCTCATAGGGCTTGCCGCCGGCAAAGGCAGGGAGGAAGGAATGATGGATGTTAATCGCCCGGTTCCGGTATGCCTCGACAAAAGGACTGCTCAGAACCTGCATGTAACGGGCCAGTACGACCAGATCAATCTTATGCTTTTCCAGTTCCCGGATTTCCCTTTCTTCCTGCCGGGCCTTATTTTCGGGGGTGATCGGGAAATGCATGAATTTCAGACTGAACTGCCGCGCCAGCGGCTTCAGATCGAGGTGGTTGCTGATCACCAGCGGGATCTCCGCTTGAAATTCCCCCATGCTGTGCCTGAGGATAAGGTCATGAAAGCAATGCATATGACGGGATACAAACAGGGCCATCCGGGGAACGTCGTCGGAAAAACGGAGATCCCATTTCATCCGGAACTGACGGGCCAGAGGTTCAAGGGCCTGACCGATTTTGCGCCGGGGAATTTTGAATCCCTTCAACTCCCATTCGATCCTCATAAAAAATGTTTTCGAACCCTGAGAGGTGTGCTGATCGGCATGGACGATATTGCCGTCATGCTTGAAGATAAAATTGGATACACTGGCCACAATCCCCTTTTGATCAGGGCAGGACAAGAGCAGGATGGCATTGGCATCGCTCATGAGAGCATCTCCTCCATACAAACATTACGCTGAATTCTGAAAGCCATTTTTTATGGCTTAGACAAAGCTCTTTATTGTTTATCGTTTTTCACAACAATTTTTATATTTCGGATAAAGTTGCAGGTCAAGCCCAAAGATGCTAGAAAGGCAAGCCCGTTTAAATAGGGTCCATGATTGAGGTTGTCAAAATATGCAACTGTTTGAACACATTCCCCTGCCCAACGGCCTGGTGGCTGAAGTCTATGACCTCTCCAGACCGATTGCCGCGGATACCACAAAAGTAGAGATGGTCATCAAAATCAAAGTGGAATTACGGCCCGACTATTTTGCGGCACCTGCCCATTTCGAGCAGACCCGGAAGATTTTCGGCTCGGATATTTTCTATGAATACAGGATGGGGCAGAGTTTTGTGAACANNGAAAAATTCCCCGGCCGCCTGGCCCTGTCCAAATATATGGAAATCATAAAGAATCCCTACAAGTACCGGGATGATCAGACGGAGCAGGTATGAATTGGGAAGATATCCTGCTGTCCGTCGAGAAACCAAGCCGCTACACCGGTGGAGAAGTCAACGCGGTCAAAAAGGATCACAGCGCGTGCGATCTCAGCTTTGCCCTGGCCTTTCCTGATACCTATGAGGTGGGGATGTCGCACCTGGGGTTGCAGATTCTGTATGCGATTCTNNCATTCCCCTGACCTCCCTGGAATCGCATACGCCGCTGCGCTGCTTTGATATCATCGGGTTTTCACTTCAATATGAACTCAGCTATACCAATGTGCTCAACATGCTGGATCTGGCCGGCATCCCACTCCGGCGGGAAGAACGAACCGATGCGGATCCGCTGATCATCGCCGGCGGCCCCTGTGTGTTCAATCCTGCTCCCATGGCCCGCTTCGTGGACGCCTTTGCCATCGGCGAAGGGGAAGAAATCATCTCGGAAATCGCCCTGGCCNNCTGGCCGAAATTTCCGGTGTTTACGTACCTGCCGTTCATCCTCCGGGCCTATCCATTAAAAAAAGAGTGATTCCCGATATCAACACATGGCTCTGCCCGCAAAGGCCTGTCGTCCCTCTGATGCAAACGATTCATAACCGCGTGATGCTGGAAATTGCCCGGGGTTGCACCCGGGGATGCCGGTTCTGCCAGGCGGGAATGGTCTGGCGGCCTGTCCGGGAGCGCAACCCGGATCTTCTTGAAAAAATGGCCGATGCGATGCTCTGCAGCACCGGGCACAATGAGTTGTCCCTCCTGTCACTGAGCGCCGGCGATTACAGCCGGATTGAACCTCTTTTGACCGCGCTCATGGAACGCTATCACCGGCAGCGGATTGCCCTGGCGCTCCCCTCCATGCGGGTGGAAACCCTCACCCGGACCCTGATGGAACAAATCAGGCGTGTCCGCAAAACGAGTTTCACCCTGGGGCCCGAGGCGGGAACCCAGCGGTTAAGGAACGTCATCAATAAAGGGAATACGGAAGCGGATTTACTGACAACGATCCAGCATGTCTTCGAAGCGGGCTGGAAGTCTGTAAAACTTTACTTCATGCTCGGGCTCCCCACGGAAACCGGGGAAGACATGAGCGGCATCGTGGACCTGGGATACAAAGTCCTCGGGAAAGCCAAAAACCGGGGTCAGGTCTCGATCAGCCTGTCCACTTTTGTGCCGAAGCCCCACACTCCTTTCCAGTGGTCCAGACAGATTGATCTGGTCGAGACCCTCGAAAAACAGGATTATTTTAAAAGCCATCTCCGGAACAGGCATCTCAGCGTCAAGTGGCATGACGCCCGCATGAGCCTTCTGGAAGGCGTCATCTCCAGGGGCGATGAGCGAATCGGCCACCTGATTGAAAAAGCCTTCCGGGACGGATGCCGTTTCGACGGCTGGTCGGACCATTTCCGGTTCGATCTCTGGGAGAACGCCATGAGTACATTGGCCATTGACCCCGAAGACGAACTCCGGCAGCGGCATGTTTCAGACCCTTTACCCTGGGATATCATCGACTGCGGAATTCGGAAGGATTTTCTTGTCAGAGAATGGCATAAATCGGCGGAAGGCGAATTGACGCCCGATTGCCGTTCCGGCCCATGCGATCATTGCGGTGTTTGTGATCATAAAACGATCAAAACCATGACGGCGGATGAAATCGCGCTAAAAAGTCCTTCCGTTCCGGAAGAGAAAGTTTCTTCTCTCGCTGACTCTTTTTCGGAAAAGAGACTCAGAATTCAATTTACCAAACTGGGATCCTCGCGGTTTCTGTCCCATCTGGAGCTTTCCACCGCCCTGATCCGGGCCATTCATCAAAGCGATCTATCGCTGGTCTACTCGGAAGGATTTCACCCCCACCCAAAAATCTCTTTCGCCTTTGCCACCGCTGTGGGCATGGAAAGTGAGGGAGAATTCGCGGACATTCAAATCAGAGTTTCCCGGGAAAACCTGACTGCATTTGAATCCGGACAAGAGACAGATTGGATGATGGAAAGGGTCGGAAAAATAAATGTCCTGCTGCCGGAAGGGATGACCATCCGGGCAATTGATGAGGTTCCCTTGCAGCATTCATCCCTTGCAGAAAAGATCAGGGGATTTCAATATCTGATCTTTCTTGCCGGAATCATCGGTGAAGACGTCCTGCCGGTCGTCGATCAGGGAATCAGCCGTTTTCTCCAGGCGGAAGTGTTTAATATCAAAAGAGAAATAAAGGGGAAAACCCTCATAAAGAATATCCGCCCTTTTGTAACATCCTTGCATCTGGATCAAAAAACCTTTCAGATCAGCCTTTCGGTATCTTTCGGACCGGAAGGATCGACCCGGCCGATGGACATTTTGACCAAGGTTTGCGGGATTGACGAGGAGACGGCCAGAATTGTAAGAATTCTGAAGACGACGACCTTCTTTGACGACATTAAAAATAATTCATAAATGATGTTGACAAATAGTCTCGATTTTCGGTATAAGAGCCGTTCAAAAATTTTTTATTAAGGATTTGCGTTATGTATGCAGTCATCAAAACAGGTGGAAAACAGCACCGGGTCTCCGAGGGAGAAGTGCTGTCAATCGAAATGATAGAGGGGAACAGAGGAGATTCGGTGGTTTTTGACCAGGTCCTGATGGTTGCCAAAGAAGGCGATATCCGTGTGGGTACGCCGTTCGTGGAAGGGGCCAAGGTGGTCGGTGAAATCGTTGCACAGGTCAAATCTGCCAAACTCACCGTCTTTAAAATGAAGCGGCGCAAAGGATACGCGAAAAAAACAGGACATCGCCAGCAGTTGACAAGCATGAGAATAAAGGAAATATCGGTCTAAGCGGAGGATAGTATGGCACATAAAAAAGGACAGGGAAGTTCCCGCAACGGAAGGGACAGCAACTCGCAGAGGCGGGGTGTGAAGGTATATGGCGGAGAGTCGATTCATGCCGGTTCGATTATTGTCCGTCAGGTTGGAACAAAGATACACCCGGGCAATAACGTGGGTCTGGGCAAAGACTATACGATCTATGCAAAGATCAATGGGTTTGTAAAATACGAAAGATTGGATAAAACGAGAAAAAAGGTCAGTGTTTACGTGGCGCAGGCCTGATTGCACAAAGGAGGAATGCGGAGAAGATGG
>PMNM01000037.1 GCA_003161855.1 Syntrophaceae bacterium
GACCGCTGGACCTATTGGGAAAAGTTTGACTTCTTTGCCGTCTTCTGGGGGATGACAGCCATCGGCGGTTCCGGGTTGATGCTCTGGTTCCCGGAGGCGTCCTCCTATATCTTTCCGGGCTGGCTCCTGAATGTGGCGACGGTGGTGCATTCGGAAGAGGCCTTCCTGGCGGCGGTCTTCATCTTTACGGTTCATTTCTTCAACAATCACCTGGTTCCGAACAAGTTCCCGCTGGAGCCGAACATCTTTACGGGCCGATATAAAGTCGAAAGTCTTCAGCATGAAAGGCCTCTGGAATATGAGCGGCTGGTTGCCGAAGGACGGCTGGATGCCCTGAAGCGCGAAGGCCCCGGCCTTTTAATACAGTTCCTTTCGTCATTATTTGGTCTGGCGAGCCTTCTGTTCGGCCTCTTACTGACCGGGTTGATTTTCTGGGCAGCATTCTTCTATTAATAGAAGGCCATGACAAAAATTTCCATCTTGATCTGGCTCTCTTTCAATGGTAAGAGCCACTCCCATTACGCATTGAGAGGTTAGCGGTTTTGTCGAAAAAAAATCCGGTCTGGTCCTTTTTCGCGTCAGTGAAACTGGCCATTGTTCTTTTGATTCTCATTTCTGCGGCCTCCATCCTTGGCACCCTCATTCCCCAGCAGGAAGCGGCGGGACCGTTCATCAGCCGCCTGAGTCCCGGGGTCGCCGATGTCCTGCGTTCCCTGCAGTTGTTCAACATCTTTCATTCCGCCTGGTTCATGCTCCTCATGGCGCTCCTTGCCACAAACCTGATCGTCTGCTCCCTGAACCGGTTTCCTGCCGCCTGGAAGTGTTTCCGGAAAGAGCCGGAACCGGACCGGGCGGACCTGTTTGAACAGATCCCCGCCGATCAGACCGTCATCAGCGAGACACCTCTCAAGGAAGAGACGGACCGTCTGGAAAATCTGCTGAAAAAAAAGCTGAAAGGGGTCCGGCGCAGGGATGGGACCGATCATGCTTATCTTTACGGTGAAAAGGGGTCTTATGCCCATTTCGGGGTTTATATCATCCACACGAGTGTCCTGATCCTGATGGCCGGTATTGTGATCGGCTTCCTGTTCGGTTTTGAAGGGTATGTGGATATTCCGGAAGGAGAATCAGCGGCCGCCGTGGCGCTGAAGGGGGGAGGGGGCACGAAAAGCCTGGATTTTGCCGTCCGCTGCGACCGGTTCTTCATTGACTTCTATGAAAACGGGATGCCCAAAACCTACCGTTCCGATCTCAGCTTTGTGAAAGATGGCCGCGTGGTGAAGACGTCGCCGGTGCTGGTCAATCATCCGGTGACCTTTGCCGGGATACGCTTCTATCAGGCCAATTACGGAATGATTCCCTCCGGCGATCCGGTCCTGGTGGTGATGGAAGGGGATAAAAAAATCAAGGACGTGAAGGTGGCCATCGGCATGGAGTTTGATCTTCCCGGGAAAAAGGCGAAAGCCCAGATGATCCGTGTTGAGGAAAACCTCATGGGCATGGGGCCGGCGGTGAAACTGAACATTCAATCGCCCGCAGGCCAGGTCCAGATCTGGATCTTTCAGGCCATCGAGCAGATCAATCAGGTCAACCCCGGTCTTATTGAGCGGGTGCCTCTCTTTAATCCCGGCCTCTTTAAACCCTATGTCTTCTCCCTGGATCAGGCGAACAAACAATATTATACGGGCCTTCGGGTCATGCAGGATCCCGGCGTTCCGGTTGTCGCCACGGGCGCTCTCGTCATGATGATCGGATTTCTGGTCGTCTTTTTCAGTTCACACCGGCAGATTTGGATCCGGCTGGACAGCAGAGGAGACAAAACGCGTATCAGCGTTGCCGGCAAAAGCAATAAAGATGCCGTGGGTCTGGATCGTGAAATCCGAAAGTGGCTGGATGCGGTTAAATTAAACAAGGAGTCGGCTTCATGATCAATACGGTCATTCTGAGCTGGGTCACCTTCATCTATTTCACCGCTTTTGCTTTCTATTTGGTCAGAATGGTGAGTGGCAAAGAGATATGGGGACGTCTGGCCACAGTAACCGCCCTGATCGGTCTTTTTGCGCAGACGACGGCCCTGATTCTCCGGTGGATCACCTCCTATCAGATGGGGATAGGTCATGCGCCCCTGTCCAATCTTTATGAATCCCTGATTTTTTTTTCCTGGTCGATCGTCGCGCTCTATCTTTTGATGGAATGGCGAACGAAAAACAGAAGCCTGGGCACTTTTGTNNACCCACGTCCTGACCTGCTTTCTGGGCTATGCCGCCTTCACCGTGGCTTTTGCCCTGGGACTCATGGTTTTTATGAAAGGACTGGAAAGGAGAAATCCGGAAAGTTCCCGGAGCTTTATACAACTGATTCCGGAAGCGGATATCCTGGACGAATTGATCTACCAGAGTGTCGTGCTGGGCTTTGTCTTTCTGACCATCGGCATCATGACCGGTTCGATCTGGGCGCATTACGCCTGGGGGTCTTACTGGAGCTGGGATCCCAAGGAAACCTGGTCGCTGATTACCTGGCTGGTCTATGCGATCATGCTGCATGCCCGCTATGTCCGGGGCTGGCGGGGAAAGCGCATGGCGGTCATGGCCATCATTGGCTTCGTCTCCGTGCTTATCACCTATCTGGGGGTGAACTATCTGCCCGGCCTGCATAGCTATCAATAAATCGATGGTTTCGACCGTCTTTACTTAAGTATCAATTCATAGCGCTCTTCCGTCAGAACGGTACCCCATAATTCACGGGTTTTTTCTTCGGTCTTCCT
>PMNM01000062.1 GCA_003161855.1 Syntrophaceae bacterium
ACCGGGAAAAAACCGGGTAAAGATGACATTGAAGAAGAGCGACGGCCGGAGGAATCGGCACCCTTTTCCGCCATGGTTTTTAAAACGATTGCCGACCCCTATGCGGGCCGTCTCACCCTTTTCCGCGTCTATTCCGGCACACTCAGTTCCGAAGGAGCTATCTATAACGCCTCTCGTAAACTGGCCGAACGTTTCAGCAGTATCTTTTTCCTGGAAGGCAAAAACCAAAAACTGGCCGAGTCCCTTGTACCAGGGGATATTGCCGTTCTGGCAAAGTTAAAGGAGACATCGACGGGTGACACGCTTTGTAATGAAAAGGCATCCATCATTTTTGAAAAGCTGGAAACCTCGCCCACCATCATGTCTTTTGCCATCGAACCGAAATCCAGAGGCGATGAGGATAAGATTGTTTCCTCCATCCATCGGCTGACGGAGGAAGACCCGACCCTGAACTTCCGCAGGGAGGAGCAGACCAAGGAAATGATCCTCTCCGGGATGGGCCAGATCCATATCGAAGTGGCCGTGGAGAAGATGAAACGAAAATTCGGGGTGGAAGTCAACCTGAAAATACCTAAGGTCCCCTACAAGGAGACAATCAAAAGTAAAACGAACGTTCAGGGCCGCTACAAGAAGCAGTCTGGCGGCAGGGGACAGTTTGGGGATTGCTGGCTTGATATTGAACCCCTCCCCCGGGGTGGCGGATTTGAATTCGTTGATAAAATTGTCGGCGGTGTGATTCCCCAGCAGTACCGGCCTGCCGTTGAGAAAGGCATTGTCGAGGCCATGGGAGAAGGTGTTCTGGCGGGCTACCCCATTGTGGATTTTAAAGTGATCCTGATGGATGGATCCTATCACACCGTTGACTCTTCGGAAATGGCATTTAAAATTGCCGGGTCGCTTGGTTTTAAGAAGGGCATTCTGGCCTGTCAACCCACCCTCCTCGAACCTATCGTCAATATTGATATTGAGATCCCTGACGAATACCTGGGAGATGTCATCGGCGACCTGAACAGCCGGCGAGGACGGGTTTTGGGCATGGATGCCAGGGGAACCAACCAGATTGTTAAAGGCGTGGTCCCGCTGGCGGAAATCTTGAAATATGCGCCGGATCTGCGCTCCATGACCAGCGGCCGGGGGACTTTTACCTATACGCATTCGCACTACGAGGAAGTCCCGCCCTTTATCGCGGAAAAAATTACCGCTGACTATAAGGCTAAAAAGGAAGAAGCGTAAGTTGACCATCCAGGCCGGTGTCATCACTGTCAGTGATAAGGGCTCGCAAGGTACCCGGGAAGACAAAAGCGGTCCGGAAATTGTGAAAATTCTGGAAGGGATCGGCGCCGTGGTCAGACACAGAGCGATCATTCCGGATGAAATCGATCAGATCACAAAAACTCTCATTGATTTCGCCGATCACAAGCGGGTGGATCTGATTGTCACCACCGGAGGGACCGGCGTTGCCCCGAGAGATGTGACGCCGGACGCCACCCTAACGGTCATCGACAAAGAAATCTCCGGTATGGCGGAAGCTATGCGCTGGGAAAGCTATAAAATCACACCCCATGCCTTGATTTCCCGGGCCATCGTCGGCATCAGAGGCCAGACATTGATTGTGAATCTCCCCGGCAGTCCCAAAGGCGTTCGGGAAAATTTGACGGTCATCCTGCCAGCGTTAAGACACGCTGTAGAAAAAATCAAAGGGGATGAGCGGGAATGTGCTGTTTGAGGAATCGGCAGGCATTTTCCTTATGAGTACCGGCCCAGTAGACCCGTCGACACTGCGAGCATTGCCGGAAATCTGTTAAATTCAAGTAGATATATTCAGGAACAAGTCCCTCGACATCGTCCTTCCGAACTTTTTCCAAAGTCAGATTGCACCGCAGACACCGGCTGAAGCTCCGTCCGGCTGCCGGCTTCAAGACGAACTTTTCAATGACCTCGCTGAGTTGCTGAGGAACACGGTCATGTTCGATGACGAGAAACCGACCGATGAACTGTTTTTCAACCAGGTCTCGCTTTCTAGTCAGAACAATCCGGCCTTCTTTCTGGGCTCTCCGCAAAAATTGCCGATTTGCAGTCCCCTGATCATACGTCGTATCATAACCCAGGATTCGCAGCCACGTAACCAAGGTACCCAGAGTAGCGTCTGCTATAAATTTCAGGTCTATCTGCTCATGCTCTGGAATTTTAACAGATTGAAGGACTGGCTTGGGACGACTGGGATGTCTCTTCATACCTGGGATAGGTCATCAGGAGATAGGTAAATCGGTCCCGGAGGGTCTGCGGTAAGCTGTCTCCTCTTCAAGAAGTTGCGGAGCTTCATTGGCCCGCAAATCTCTTCTCAGCTCCCGGATGGTTTTATTCAACCGAGTGATGGTCCTGGACAGTCTGAACCGTTCCACAATTCCCATAAACCCTGCAAAGACAACACCCGCCAGGAATGATATGAAAATCAGCATATAAGCCTTTACCGTGATGCGATAATCCAGGTACTGCAAGGAAACCATGGTCGTGTTTTCCAATGAAAACGTGATGATGAAAAGCATGACCAAGACCACGATGATCGTATAGAGAACCTTCATCTCAATCCTCCTGATAGTATTTCTTGAAGCAGGGCCGCAGGCTGTCCCTTGTTTTGAAAAGATCCTCGGGAATGACGCGTGTATTTCCCACTGTACTCATGAAATTGGTATCTCCGCCCCAGCGCGGAATGACATGGGCATGGAGATGATCGTCCACGCCCGCCCCGGCTGCCTTTCCCAGATTCATGCCGATGTTGAAGCCCTGGGGCTGCATGGCCTCCTTTAAAGATCTTACGGAGATGTCAATTAGATCAAATATCTCCATTTTCTCGGCTGGATGGAGGTCTTCAATTTCACGGACATGACGGAAGGGGATGATCATGAGATGGCCGCTGATATAGGGATAGCGATTCAACATCACAAAAGCTGATTCGCCCTCCAAGAGAACCAGATCATCAGACCGGATCGAATCTTTACAAAAAACACAGCCGTCGGGCTTTTCACTTTTTATATAAGTCATTCGCCAAGGTGCAAACATCGGTTTCATCATCACTGCCTCTATCCGGATCCATTTCTGTTAAGATTTCCAAATATAAACCCATTGATGAATTATCACGATAACTCATAAAAAAACAAGATTTTTTTCTCATGATCAAAATACACGATGTCTCCAAAATCTTTCATTTGACAATTCACGGAACATTTATTTATAAGGATTGAACTCAAGTCATTTGAAGGACTTTCTGTCATGATCGAAGCCACCCTGCACAAAATAGCGGAACATATCCTGAGTCTGGATGAGGCGTCTCTCGCCGGTTTATGGGAAAAATACAAGGCGCGGATGGAACATTTCGAAGCCTCCCCGGAATGGGAAAAATCAGTCATCATTTTCTTTATGATCAATGCTATCCGAGCCAAGAATCATATTTTTAACGAGCAAATTCTCAAACGTCATCCTCGCGAAGATAAACCTGGAATGCCGACTCGACCACAGAAAGGCAAACCAGACTTGAGACGGATCAAATGATCGACCGCGAAACAGCCCTTAAACGGATCGAAGAGCTCCAGTCTTTGATCCGCTACCACAACCGCCGATACTATCAGCTTGATGACCCGGAAATATCGGACGGGGAATATGACCGTCTGATGCGGAACCTTTCTGATCTGGAGTATCAGTTTCCGGATCTGATTTCACCGGATTCTCCGACGCATCGTGTCGGCGCTGCTCCCCTGGAGAAATTCAACACCTTTCGGCATTTTACACCCATGCTGAGCCTGGCCAATGCCTTTTCTGATAAAGATATTCTGGATTTCCATGAACGAATCAAACGCTTCCTGGACAGGAGGAATGATGTCCGGTTTATATTAGAACCCAAGCTGGATGGCGTGGCTGTCAACCTGATCTATGAACACGGTATCCTTACCGTTGGCTCAACACGCGGAGACGGCACCATCGGCGAGGATGTGACGCAGAACCTTAAAACCATTCAGGCCATCCCCCTGGTTATCCCTGCCTCAACGGCAAGGGAACCTGATGTATCCACACAACATCCTGTCCCTGAACGAATTGAGGTCCGCGGTGAAGTTTATATTGAAATTGAATCTTTTAAAACCCTGAACCATCGACGGCTGTCGGAGGGTGAACCGGTCTTCGCCAATCCCCGCAATGCCGCCGCCGGCTCTCTTCGCCAACTGGATTCCAAAGTAACCGCCAGACGTCCCCTCGCTATCTTCTGCTATGCCGTCGGCGAAGTACGGGGGATGTCATTTAAAAGCCACTGGAAGGTTCTGCAAACGCTCTCCCAGTGGGGTTTTCAGATCAACACCCAGATCCGTCCTGCTGAAAACATCAACGACTGTATCCGTTATTTTCATCAGATGAACGAGATGCGGTCAAACCTTCCCTATGAAATTGACGGCGTGGTCATCAAGGTGGATGATCTGTCCCTTCAGGACAAACTGGGCGCCGTTTCCCGGAATCCCCGCTGGGCTATCGCCTGTAAATTTCCGGCAACGCAGGAAATAACAGAGATCGAGGATATCCTGATCCAGGTGGGACGCACCGGTGTTTTGACACCCGTCGCCCTGATGAAACCCGTGCGACTGGGCGGCGTCATGGTCAGCCGGGCGACCCTTCACAATCTGGATGAAATACTCAAGAAGGACATCCGTATCGGCGATGCTGTCATTGTCCAGCGGGCCGGTGATGTGATCCCGGAAGTTGTCAAAGTCATCGTCTCCCGGAGAAGTGGTGCGGAAAAAATATTCAACATGCCGGCCAGATGCCCCGAATGTGGATCGGAAGTCGTGCGTCTGGAAGGTGAGGCGGCCCATCGCTGCATCGGGATGGCCTGTCCGGCTCAGATCAAAGAACGGATCAGGCATTTTTCCTCCCGCGGCGCTATGGATATTGAAGGCCTGGGGGACAAGCTGGTTTCCCAGCTCGTGGATGCGGGTCTGATCAATGATCCGGCCGATCTCTATTTTCTGAAATCAGAAAACCTCCTTACCCTGGAACGGATGGCCGAAAAATCAGCAGGTAATCTGCTGAAAGCCATCGCACGCTCGAAAAATCCGCCCCTGGAAAAATTCCTCTTTGCTCTCGGAATCCGGCATGTGGGGGAGCGTATAGCCAGAATTCTCAGCCATACATTTCAGACCCTCGACAGAATCATACCCCTGTCTGTCGATGAGCTGATGGCTGTCCGAGATATCGGACCAGAAGTATCCGGAAGCATCACCCGGTTCTTTCACGAATCCGCCAATCGGATGGTCATTGAAAAACTGAAAACAGCCGGGGTCATGCCCCGAGAAGCAGAATCTGCTTCAGACCGGTCTTTATCTCTTTCTGGAAAATCCTTTGTGTTTACGGGCACACTGGTTCATTTGAGCCGGAGTGAAGCCAGACAGATCGTGGAATCTCTCGGCGGGTCCTGGTCGGAAGCAGTCACGAAAAAAATTGATTATATTGTCGCGGGCGAATCACCCGGATCGAAGCTCCAGAAGGCTCAGGCAGCGGGCATCACCATCCTGGACGAAAAAGGGTTTTTATCTCTGACAGGAAGAGACTGACATGCGGCGCATCCACGTTCGGATTTCCGGGAAAGTTCAGGGGGTGGCTTTCCGCCATGATACCCGGAGAACAGCACTCTCTTTGAACCTAACAGGCTGGGTCAAAAACCTTCCCGATGGCCGGGTGGAGGCCGTCTTTGAGGGAGAGAATGATTCCGTAGATGCTATGCGGGCCTGGTGCAGCAAAGGCCCTCCCCTCGCCCATGTCCTGCATGTCGATATCCAGGAGAAGAGCTACAAAGGAGAATTTTCAGATTTCAGGGTATTATTATAAAAATCCGATGGTTCAAATATTTGTTGCCTATCTCCTTTGTTACATTTGCAATGCAGTTTGAATTTAAGAGCACTCTTTAAATGTCTCCGCGAATCCATCCATGGCGTTGGTGATTGTGGCGTCATCCACACAGTAGGCAATCCGGAAATGTCCGGGACTGCCGAAACCACTCCCGGGAACAGTTAGGATTTGCCTCTTCTGTAGAGCCTTGACGAATTCTACATCATCTTCAATCGGTGTTTTTGGAAAGAGATAAAAGGCCCCTTCGGGCTTGTGGAACTGATAGCCGATCGCTGCGAGCCCGTCACAGAGCAGATCACGTTTTCGCTGGTATTCCCCAACATCCACCCGTAAACCCTGGATGCCGGCAATCACGCGCTGCATCAATGCGGGGGCATTGACAAAACCGAGAATGCGGTTGCACAGGACCATCCCATTGATCACTTCCTCAACTTCAAAAATATGCGGATTCACGGCGATGAAGCCGATCCGTTCACCGGGCAGGGAAAGACTCTTTGAATAGGACGTCGCGATCACGCTGTTCCGGTAGGCCTTCAGGATACTGGGCACCTGGACACCGTCATAGACGATTTCACTGTAGGGCTCGTCGGAAACCAGATAGAGGGTCCGATTGAAGGTCCGGCTTTTTTCCATGAGCAGCGCAGCCAGTTTCCGGATGGTAGGATCATCATATACCTTCCCCGTCGGATTATTAGGAGAATTAATCAGGATTACTTTTGTCTTATCTGTGATCGCTGCCGCCATGACACCCAGATCCAGCGAAAAATCCTCCTTTGTGTTCACCACCTTCAGGATCCCGCCGGCGTTATCGGCATAGAAGCGGTACTCCACGAAAAAAGGAGCCGGTACCAAAACTTCGTCACCCGGATCCAGGAGTGTTTTCAGAATCACATTCAGGGCTCCGCCGGCGCCGCAGGTCATCATGACATGGTCAGCCGTCAGCGGCACTTCATGTCCCCGGCTGAGATAAGCGGCAACGGCTGCCCTCGTTTCGGGATAACCGGCATTGGGCATGTAGGCATGCTTGCCCGGGCTGTCCAGGTTGACAATTCGGTGAAGCTGCTCTTTGAAGCCCAGGGGAGGATCCAAATTGGGATTCCCGAGGCTGAAATCATAAACCCGGTCGGCACCATACTGTCCTTTCAGTTTAGCCCCTTCCTCAAACATTTTTCTGATCCAGGAGGCCTGACTGATAAATCCCTTAATTTTTTTGGAAATGGCCATGAATGACTCCTCATCTATCCTAATTTAGTGTTTTGAAAAATGCGTTCGCCCCTTGCGACCCCTTTCAAATAGGATGAAAGGTTCGCTTTCATTAACATGGTTGCCACCCGGAGATCAACCGGAATACTTGACATTTGGATGCCGATTCCATAGATTGATCGAAAGTCACATTTGTGGAGAATCGATCATGCCGATCTACGAGTTCCGATGCAAGAAATGTAAAAATGAATTTGAGGTTCTGTTCAGGTCCAGCGACGAAAAACAACCAGTCGCCTGCCCGGCCTGTCACTCCAAAAAAACAGAAAGACTGATGTCCGCCTTTGCGGGGGGAAAGTCAGGATGTTCTTCCTGTGCAACGACCAGTTGCAGCACGTCCTGAGGGCACTAAACGTTGCGGCAGTTTGCCGCATCCCATGGATCGGTTCCGACCCAAGCTCAGGAGTGTCAATTTTTTTCGACATTTTCATTGCGAAAATAAAGACAATCCATTATAAGAGGCAAACTTTATGTTAAGGACCTTTTGAAAGGAGTTTTTCAGCATGAACATTCTCATTTTTGGACCCAATGGAAGCGGCAAGGGCACCCAGGGCGCCATCGTACAGAAAAAGTTCGGTGTACCCCACATTGAAACCGGTGTGATTTTCAGAGAGAATATCAAGAAGGGAACAGAACTTGGCAAAAAAGCGAAAGGTTATATCGACCGGGGTGAATTGGTTCCTGACGAGATCACCGTTCCGATGATCTTGAATCGCCTGAAAGAAGAGGACTGCAAGAAGGGCTGGCTTTTGGACGGATTCCCGCGAAATCTGGCCCAGGCGGAAGCCCTCTGGAATGCCCTCGTGAAGGAAAATATCAAGCTGGAATATGTCATTGAAATTATCCTCGACCGGCAGACCTCCAAAAACCGGATTATGGGCAGACGGCTCTGTGCCCAAGACAATAACCACCCGAACAATATTTTCATCGATGCCATTAAACCAGCCCAAAAAGACGGCAAGATGATCTGCCGGGTCTGCGGCTGTGAAACCATGACCACCCGTGCCGATGATCAGGATGAAGCAGCCATCGATAAGCGGCACAATATTTACTATGACACGAAAACGGGCACCATGGCCGGCGTTAATTACTTCAAGGAAAGGGTCAAAGTCATCGACGTTGACGGTCTGCCCGGCGTTAAAGAGGTTTCCGAAGCCCTGCTGAAGAAACTGGGATAGAATGACTCTCCAGGTGTCATTGCAGGGTGCTTAGCTTGGTGATGAAATTAATTCGCTCGCAATGACCGGAAATGTATTATATAAACGGATTGAAAAGCCCTCCGGATCATGGGAGGGCTTTTTTAAATTATTATATGGAAAACATTCGTAATTTCAGTATCATCGCCCATATCGATCACGGCAA
>PMNM01000020.1 GCA_003161855.1 Syntrophaceae bacterium
ATCTGTAATAAACACAATTCACGCCCTACGACAAGCATCGACACCACATCCCTTATTTTGCAGTCACAATCATCTTGACACGCAAAATCATTCTTCGTATACTCCCATCGTGAAAAAGCAATCCCTTATCAAAAAATCAAAAAAATACATGGATAATAAGGAGTTGATTCAGGCACGCAACAAGGTCGCCGAGATGGAAGCTCTGGAAGCATCGATCTTGGAGGCCATACCCCACGCCGTCATCGGTCTTCAGGATCGACGGATTATCTTTGTCAACGATGGCGTAAAGACCGTATTTGGCTGGACGTCCAATGAACTGATCGGCCGGACTACCCGTCTGCTGTATCGAACTGAAAAGGACTACATAAGAATAGCCGGTCAGCTTTATTCCATTCTGGAGAAACAACCCATCGCCAGCATGGAGTTTCCCTGCCTGCGCAAGGACGGTATGGAGATCGAATGCATGATCCGCGCCGCTCGAATCGGCAAGCAATTGAAAGAGAGGCGGGTGGTCATCACCTATGAAAATATCACGGACAGGAAGCGGGCTGCATGCGAACTGGAACTGTCTCGACATCAACTGCGCCAATTATCGGCGCATCTTCAATCAATCCGCGAAAAGGAAAGAACCCGCATCGCCCGTGAGCTTCACGATGAGTTGGGACAGCTACTGACGGCGTTGAATACGGATCTCATCCTGCTGAAAAACAAGATCCCCGCGGAACAGAAGATCCTATCGGACAGAGTGGAGAGTATGTCTTCCCTCGTCGATCTGTCCATGCAGACCGTTAAACGGATTTATATGGGGTTGCGGCCCGGCATGCTCGATCATCTCGGACTGACGGCGGCCATCGCCTGGCAGGCCGATGAGTTTTCCAGGCGGACAGGCATTACGTGCAACGTATCCTTCAACCCGGAAGATATGGCTATCGATCCGGATCTGACTACGACCATATTTCGCATTTTCCAAGAAACGCTGACAAACGTACAGCGTCACGCCAAAGCCACTCAAGTGACTGTTCGCCTGAAGGCAACGGATGACCACCTCGAATTTATTGTCAAGGATAACGGAAAGGGCATAGCGGACCAGCAGTTGAGAAAGCCAGATTCGTTCGGTCTGCTGGGTATTCAGGAACGAGTCTATCATTGGGGCGGCCGGGAGGCCATCGTCGGAAAAATCGGTAAAGGCACTACCATAACGATCAACATTCCTTTGCGGAAGACAGGAGAAACATCATGACAGAAAAAAAGATCAGAATTCTCATTGCCGACGACCATCCCATTGTCCGCGCCGGATTCAAACAGGTTCTTTCGGAAACACCGGATCTGGTTGTCGCGGATGAAGCGGGAAACGGACAGGAAGTACTCGAGCACCTCAAAAAGAAAAAATACGATGTCGTGCTCCTGGATATATCCATGCCCGGGAAAAACGGCCTGGAAATTCTCAAGGAGTTGAAAACGGACTATCCCAAACTTCCCGTTCTCATTCTCAGCATTTATCCCGAAGAGCAGTACGCCATCAGGGCATTGAAGGCCGGTGCCGCAGGTTATCTGACAAAAGAAAGCGCGCCTCACGAACTGATTTCGGCCATTAGGAAAATTTCCGCAGGCGGGCGCTACATCAGCGCATCCCTGGCAGAAAAACTGGCCACCTATCTCAATGTGGACATGACGAAATCTCCCCATGAAACTCTATCCGATCGGGAACATCAAGTCATGCGGCTGATTGCGTCGGGAAAGACCGTTTCGGAAATTGCCGAGAGCCTAAACCTGAGCGTGAAGACCATCAGCACCTACCGTACCCACATTTTGGAAAAAATGAAGATGAAAAACAACGCTGAAATCACCCTGTACGCGGTCCAGAACAAACTTGTGGAGTGATCGGCAACTCAGCGGCCGATGATTTGACGGTTCGGATCGATTTCATCCCGCAGGATTCTCAATTCCATCGCCGTCGGGGGCTTAGTGGTAAAGATCCTGGGAGCCTTGAGCAATTCGAATTCACAGTTGCTCTGAATGTCGTCGAACGTATAGCCCGGATTGATGGATATGACCCTCATCCATTTGCTTTCCGGTTCGAAATCCATGACGGCCATATTGGTGATGACCCGATAAGGTCCGGTGTCCAGTGGCAATCCCGATTGCGCCCGTGAGTCTCCCCCTTCCAACCATCCCGGTGCTGTAATGAAATCCAGTTTGCTGACCAGCCGTTTTTTTTCCTGTACGGACATGATGATCGTGCGCCAGCACAGGGAAGCAAAGTCGTTTGAACCACCGCTGCCCGGNNACGGAAATCGGCAGTTCGGGAAGAATGGGATCGACACCGCCTGATTCGAACATAATCACCAGATGTGGCGCGAGTGTTTTCTGAGCCAGCAGAGCGGCGGCGCAAGGCGCTCCCGTACCGATTCCAGCTGTGCGGCCATTGCCGAGTTCGCGCGCCGCGACGCATATCATCAGCTCCATGATATTATAATTCTGCATGGTTTTCCTCCTTATGGAGCATCAATTCCTTCGCTCTTAGCTCCTTGATTCTGTCGATGCCGCCGTTGCGTTCGATGTAGGCTGCATGATCGGGACAATCATGGATGTTATGCTTCATAAATGACGTGAAAGCGGTTGAATCTTTCTGCACCGTCAGCCATTCCTTCAGATGTTTTTCATCTGAATAATACTCATAAGGCATCCCTGTAGGATAAGCCCCATAGGGAACCTCGCAGACTGCATCAACGAGATAATAGGGAATCACCGTTTTAGCCGGATCGTTCCTGATCTCGTCGTTATGGATGAGACGTTCTGTTGTGATAATCAGTTTTTTGCTTGCCCGGGCCAGATCATCGTCGGAAATCAGGATTCCCTGTATCCGGCAGTTTCCATGGATATCCGCCTCATGAACGTGAATAACAGACACATCAGGGTATAACGCCGGCTGCAGAGCCAGCGTCTTTTCCGTGAACGGACATGTCATAATTTTGCCCGCCGAATATCGAAATGTATCCGTACCCAGCATGTTTCGCGTCGGGAGAAAAGGGATCCCCATGGCCGCCGCCTTGAGGCGCGCCGCCAGACTGAAGTTGGACCATTCACAAATTTTTACTCGCCCGCTTTCCATGTAAGCCCGGGCGCAAGGGCTCATTCCTCGAGTCTCCAAACCGATGATATAGGCGATGTCCACCCGGTCAAAAACCTCTCCGGCTGCGAGTATCTGGAAATCATGGGTCGAAGTATGCCCTGCAAATCCCATATTTTTCCGTCCCTGGCGCACGATTTCCTGGCAGGCGGCAACTGGAGTGCGATTGGTGCCAAATCCACCGAGAGCCAGATAATCTCCGTCGTGAACGAAGCGCTCTACGGCCTGTTTCAGGCTCATGAGCTTGCCCGCCTTCGTCCGGGATTTCGAATGGAAGTATTTTCGCGCCTCGTCCGGGTCTGGATTCGTAAACAGCGGCCCCAGGCTTTGCACTGCTTTATCCGCAATCATTTTTCTATCTCCTTATGAAAGAATTTGTTTTTTCCTGCTTGCGATTTCATTCCGGATTCCCATTGGGCCTTCGAGGAAAATCCTCTGATCCATGGGCCGCAGATCAGGAGCAATGTGGGGCTTAAAATCCATCTGGTCAAGGATATCTTTTTGCAGATCGATCCCTGGTGCCGTCTCAATAAGGGTCATGCCTTCCTTACGTAGTTCGAAAACGGCACGTTCCGTGATGTACATGACCCTTTGACCCATTTCGCGGGCATANNAGTCATTTGTCCGTTTTTCACGACAACCTCTGCACCGACAGTAAGTGTGCCGATGAAAATAACCGTCTTGGCGTTCTGGGTAATATTGATGAATCCGCCACATCCGGCCAGCCGCGTGCCAAAACGGCTGACATTTAGATTGCCTTTTTGGTCAGCTTGGGCCATGCCCAGAAAGGCCATATCCAGACCACCTCCATCGTAGAAATCGAACATGTACGGTCCGTCGATAATAGCCTGGGGATTGGACGATGCGCCGAAACTGAGGCCCATGGCCGGTACGCCGCCTATTGGCCCGGATTCGACCGTGAGAGTGAACAGATCGTGCATGTTTTCCTCAGCGGCCACGGCGGCGATGCCGTCGGCCATACCGATGCCCAGATTAATGATCGCCTGGGGAACGAGCTCCATGGCCGCCCGGCGGCTGATGATTTTCCGCGTCGTTAAGGCCATAGGTTCAATTTGCGAGACGGGAACGTACATCTCGCCGGAGTAAGCGGGATTATAGGTTTCNNAAGAGGGATTATAGGTTTCAAGAAATGTCTGCCAGTGGTTTTCCGGTTTGGCGATAACGACGGCGTCAACAAAGATGCCCGGAATTTTCACGTCCATGGGCCGGAACCTGCCATTTTCGGAGATTCTTTCCACCTGAGCGATAACAATGCCGCCGGAATTCTTAGCGGCCTGCGCCATGGACAACATCTCCAGCGAAGCGCTCTCTTTTTCCATGCGGATGTTTCCCTGTAAATCAGCCGTTGTACCGCGTACCAGGGCAACATTGATCGGGAAAGCTTTGTAAAAAAGCCGTTCCTTGCCGTTAATTTTGATGAGCTCCACCAAATCTTCCGTTGTGCGCGCATTCACCTTCCCGCCGTCAAAACGGGGATCGGCAAACGTCTTGAGTCCCGTATGGGTAATAAAGCCGATGCGGCCCCCCGCGATTTCCCGAAACAGACAGGAAATAGCGCCCTGGGGAAAGTTGTAAGCCTCAATTTTATTTTCCAACGCCATGCGGCCGAGCTTGGGAGCCAGATTCCAGTATCCCTCAATAACCCGCTTGATCAGGCCTTCATGAGCCAGATGGTTGAGGCCTTTCTCTTTACCGTCTCCCTGTCCGGCAGCCCCGACGATGGTGAGATTTTTTGGACGGCCGGTATCAAGAAAAATCTTTTCCAGTTCCGATGTCAGTTCTTCGGGATGGGCATTGCCCACAAAACCGCCGATAGCCACCGTGTCGCCGTCTCTGATAAGCCTTAATGCGTCCTTAACACTCATAATCTTGCCGGACATACTACTTTCCTCCATAGATGAGTTTGATAAGTTCAAAAAGCTTGTCATCACGCCACTCTACACAATCCTGGAAACTGCGGCCTTTCATCTCTTCCGCGATACCATCGATGAGTTTTTCCTTCATGGGTTCCGTGATGTAATTCCAGGTGGTCAGCTCTTCCCAGATAGCCTTGAAGGTCGTATTGCCGATACCGTCGATGAAGTGGCCTACGCCACCGTCCTCACCGCCGCCGAGATGATAAATCATATGTGATCCCATGAGAGCATACCGCAGACCGGGGCCGGCATACAGTGCCTTGTCCACGTCTTCGACGCTGGCAACACCATTTTCCACCAAATCGATCGCCTCACGCCAGAGGGCAACAGCCAGTCGGTTGCCGATGAATCCGGGAACTTCCTTTTTTACAAGAACCGGAATTTTTCCCAGATGCTCCATGAATTTGATGCTCGTCTCGACTGTTGCTGGCGATGTGAACTTGCCGGGGACAATTTCTATAAGAGGGATGAGATGGGGTGGATTCCAAGGATGGGTAATGACGCAACGCTCCTTGTACACAACGGCCTGCTGAATCTCCGTCATGCTCAAACCGGAGGAACTGCTGCCAATGATGGATGTCGGTGGCGCAAAGCGGTCCATTTCTTGGAAGATGGGTTTTTTGATGGCGTAGGTTTCACCGGAACACTCTTCAATGAAGTCCGCATCGCTAACTGCATCGGCGATTTCCGGAACGAATTTGACCCGCTCCAGAGCCTGATCCCGGTCTTGAATAGTCAGTATCCCTTTCCCGACAAAAAAATCGAGATTGGAACAGACCTGCCGGTATCCTTTATCTCTGGTTTCGGGTCGTCTCGAATACCCGGTCACTTCGTACCCCTTCTGGGCAAATAGAGAAACCCAAGCTGAGCCGATGACACCGGTACCGATGACCGCAACTTTCTTGATTCCGTCCATTATATTGACTCCTTTTGCACATGAGGAACGATGAGGGATTGCCATGTTCGGCCCTTTCATCCGGGTTTACATCCGGACTTGCGATGCGCCGGATTTCAANNTATGCGCCTATCTGTCCATTATTTGTGGGCAGATGCGTGCATGCCATTTCCCGCAGGCAAATGCGTGTTTGTATAATGTCCGTATCCCGCTTGCCTTTTTTTCTGACCGGATAAGCGTTTGCTCCCGGCAGCTCGGATATTTTTGCCTTCCGCCTTCCTAATGACGTGTTCCTGTTTTTCCGCGCCATCGGATACGTTACTGTAAGCTCCCCATGGATTAACGTCCGGATTATCTTTACAGGCAGGACAGAAATAGCGGGCGCTCAGGTCTTCGGCGCCGGTGCCCCAAATCTCGAGTTTGCAGCATTCCCCGCATATTACCGTTCCACAATTGTCACATTCCGTTTTCGCTTGCTCTTTTCCGCAAACCGAACAACTTTGTTTCTCGTCTTCTTTCATAATCTTGCTCCTTATGTCATGTCATTATAGGAGACGCCCTGTCTCCATTTCCTTTTTTCATCTTGTTCGAGAGTAATCTAATCCCTACCGCTTTTTTCCACAATCGGTCTGCGTCTGATTCTTTCCTCGGGGAAAAGATGAAACTGCCTTAGGGCAAAAGGCGGGATTGCCATCGGTGTTTGTCTGATGGCGGAAAGTCATCTTTACGGAAACTGCCTGGGGATGTACATGTAGCATTTTTATATGGAATGAGAATAATGCA
>PMNM01000189.1:0-6124 GCA_003161855.1 Syntrophaceae bacterium
TTCGTGGCAAAAGTACTGGGTACGGATGGAAAACCAAGTTACCGGGAGTTTCTTCGTCTGAAACTGGCTCAGACCTATGATATCAAAGAAGCGACAAGGGATGTGTCCGGATCGGGAACCGGCAGCAAACCCTTCAGTGATGTGGCTCTTGAAGTTGATTTTCTGCCCTTTCAATATCTTTCTTTTCTGGCGCGGAATAAATACAGCGTCAATGACATGACCTTTACACAGGCCAACTACGATCTGACCCTCAGTGACAGCCGGGGTGATTCGGCAACGCTGGCGTATCGTTATACTCAGAACAGTTATACCCAGAGCATTTATGACCAGAGCGGTTATTCCCGTTATACTCAGAGCGGAATCGAGGAAATTAATCTCGCACTCAAAGCGGTTGTCACGAAAACCACGGATCTGATCTATTAACAAAAGCGTGATCAGTTTAACCAAAGGGATGTGGAAAAGACATTTAGCCTCAAGTATCATAAACAATGCTGGAATGTGGAGATCGGCTATTCCGAAAAGGTCAACGCAACAGCCACTGGCGATCAGTATGACAAGACCTTTATGGTCGCCTTTTCCCTTTACGGTCTGGGAAAAGTGGGGGGTTGGTAATCATGGCAGCGGGTTGAGCATCCGTAATAATTTAGCTGTCCGTACAGGATTTTCTCTTGACAAAAATCTGAAAATTGCGTAGCATCACCTCTTCAATTTTATAAGATTGGATGGTTTATGAAAACATTTAATGCAAAGAAGGAAAATATCGTTAAAGACTGGTATGTTATTGATGCAGAGGGTAAAGTTCTGGGAAGACTGGCCACTGAAATTGCGCGGCGGTTGCGGGGCAAGCATAAACCCGTTTACACCCCTTACGTGGATACCGGGGATTTCGTCATCGTCGTAAATGCCGGTAAAGTCAAGCTCACCGGCAAAAAATTGACGGACAAGATCTATTACCACCATTCCGGGTATCCCGGTGGATTAAAAGAAACCCCGGCCGGGAAAATGCTTCAGGAGAAGCCACGGGAGGTTCTGCGCCTTGCCGTCAGAGGGATGCTTCCAAAAAATTCGCTGGGCCGGGCCATGCTGAAGAAGCTCAAGATTTATAGCGGAAGTGATCACTGCCACGAGGCACAGTGCCCGCGTGTTCTGGACTTATGAAATCGGTTGACGGAAAGACAAGAGTGACAGAAAACTGTGCATTTATGATAATTTGGAGAGGGATATGACAGAAAAACGTTTTTATGCCACAGGAAAAAGGAAATGCGCCATTGCCAGGATTTACATGAAAGAGGGCAGTGGGGTTCTGACTGTCAACAAAAGGAATTTTGATGACTATTTTACCCGCGACAGCCTGAAGATGATTATTCAGCAACCCATTGAATTAGTAGGGAAAAAAGGAAAATTTGATTTCTTTATCAATGTCAATGGCGGTGGGATGGCCGGACAGGCCGGCGCTGTAAAACACGGCATCTCCAAAGCTCTCGTGGAATATGATCTGGCGTTGCGGTCCGCTCTTAAAAAAGCAGGTTTTCTTACCAGAGATTCGCGAATCAAGGAAAGAAAGAAATACGGCCAGCCCGGGGCGAGAAAGCGGTTCCAGTTTTCAAAACGATAANNGAGACCGGATGATTAAGATTGGGATTTATGGGGCCAGCGGCTACACCGGCCAGGAGCTTTTAAGGCATCTGCTTGCTCATCCGGAAGCGGATATCGTTGCCATCACTTCGCGCCGTTATGCGGGTGTTCCTGTTGCGGATGTCTATCCTGCTTTTACGGCATTGACCGATCTCGTTTTTATGGATGCCTCCCCTGGTGAGGTGGCCCATCTTGCCGACTTTGTCTTTTTGGCACTTCCTCACGGGGTATCCATGACGGTGGCCCCCGCGTTTTTACAGGCCGGGAAAAAGGTTGTCGATCTGAGTGCCGATTTTCGCCTGCGGGATGTTGTCTGTTATAAACAGTTGTATGGCACGCATGCTGCGCAGAACCTGCTCGCTGAGGCGGCTTACGGCATTCCTGAACTTTATCGGGAGACGATCAGAAAGGCCAGGATTGTCGCTAATCCAGGGTGTTATCCCACCAGTGTGATCTTGGGTCTTGCCCCGCTCTTGAAAACAGACTGGATTGACACGGCATCCCTCATCGTCGATGCAAAATCGGGCGTCAGTGGTGCCGGACGGGAACCGCTGGTCGGATCCCTGTTCTGTGAAGTGAATGAAGATTTCAAGGCTTATAAAGTCGGCGGCCAGCATCGTCACATCCCGGAGATGGAACAGGAGTTGAGCCTGTTGGCCGGTCATGATGTAAAAATATCTTTTACGCCCCATTTGCTGCCGCTGAACCGGGGGATCCTGAGTACCATCTATGCCTCCCTGCAAAGGGATGTGACNNGGTGTGTTTCCAAATGTTATCTCCGTGCGCGGGTCCAACTACTGTGATATCGGGGTGACGGTGGACCAGCGGACCAACCGGGTTATTATCCTGTCGACCATTGATAATCTGATCAAAGGCGCCGCCGGTCAAGCCATTCAGAATATGAATCTCATGTGCGGATTCAGTGAGAATACAGGACTGACCAGAATATCCCTCTTTCCTTAGGGAAGGTTCCATGACTTTGAAACTATACAGTACGATGACCGGGAGAAAAGAGGAATTCAAACCCCTTGAACCGGGAAAAATCGGCATCTACGCTTGTGGCATCACGGCCTATGATGTTTGTCATGTGGGTCATGCCCGCTCCGCAGTAGTTTTTGATGTCATCACCCGGTATCTGCGGGACCGGGGGTATGAGGTCACTTTTGTAAAAAATTTTACCGATGTGGATGATAAAATCATCCAGAAAAGCCATACCGAGGGTGTCGGAATCTCCGAGATATCGGAGCGTTATATCAGAGAGCATAACGAAGACATGGAGAAGCTGGGTGTGGCCAGACCCACGGTAAGCCCAAGAGCCACCGAGCACATCGATGGAATGATCAACCTGATCAGGAGACTCATGGACAGAGGGTTGGCTTATGAGGTCGACGGCGATGTTTATTATGCCGTTGATAAGTTCAAGGGTTATGGAAAGCTGTCCGGTAGAAACTTGGATGAGATGATGGCTGGCGCCCGGGTGGACGTCAACGATAAAAAAAATAATCCCCTTGATTTTGCCCTCTGGAAGGCGAGCAAGGAAGGGGAACCATGGTGGGAAAGCCCCTGGGGAAAGGGAAGACCGGGATGGCACATCGAGTGTTCCGTCATGAGCCAGCACTTTCTGGGGGATACCTTTGACATTCACGGGGGGGGAGAGGATCTGATCTTTCCCCATCATGAGAATGAAATTGCGCAATCCGAAGGATCGACTGGCAAACCCCTGGCCAATTTCTGGGTTCACAATGGATTTGTCAAGGTCAACAGCGAAAAGATGTCAAAGTCACTTAATAATTTTTTCACCATCCGGGAGATGTTAAACAGCTATCACCCGGAGGTCTTGCGACTATTTCTGCTGCAGAGCCATTACCGGAGTCCGGTGGATTTTTCAGAGGATTCCCTGACGGAAGCACGTCAGGGAATGGACCGTTTTTATAATACCCTGAAAAATATCAAAGATCTGCGGAGCGGTCATGATAGGACGACCGGGATGAACCCGGCGAAACTTTCCGGGAAAACCAGGGAACTCTATCTAAAATTGTCCTCACTTCCCGCTTCCTTTGTGGAGGCCATGGATGATGATTTCAACACAGCGCGGGCCCTGGGATATATCTTTGAGACGGTCCGGCTTTTGAATGGGTCCATGGCGGACACTGAATTTACAGTCTCCGACGAAACAGACTTTGTGCTCGAAACGGCGAAAAACATCCTGGGAGAACTGGGATGCGTCCTGGGGCTGTTTCTTATGGATCCCGATGAATATTTTCATCAGGACCGCGACCGGGAGGCCGCCAGAAAAGGGCTTGATGTTATGGAAATTGAGAGCCTGATTAAGGAAAGAAAATTAGCCAGAACCGAAAAGAACTGGCAGCGGGCGGATGAGATCAGGCAACTCTTGGCCGGGAAGAAAATCATTCTCAAGGATACCCCTACCAGAACGACCTGGCGGGTGGAATAGGGTTTACAACTGTAAATTGTTCAAGACGATTTTCAGAGTATCGATAGAATAAGGTTTGGTGACCGCAGCACTGAATCCGTACATCCTGAATTCAGACATGACAGGATGATCGGGGTCTCCTCCCGCAATAATGGCCTTAACGTGAGGTTCCATTCCTATTAATTTTTGCAGGATTCCTTCAACACTCTTACTTCCCGACAAGGTTGAATCCAGGATGACCGCCGCAAAGGGCTGTTCCGCATCAACCGCTCTTTCGTAAAGCCGGATGGCCTCTTCTCCGTCTCTGGCGAACTCGGAGGCGTAACCGAGAAAATTAAGCATGATTCCCATTATATCCCGCATGACTTCATCAGAATCCATGACGAGGATTCTTTTTTTGTCCGCCGGTGAAAGGCCTGACGAATCCTTATCCAGGTGACCTTCCGTCAGAGCTGCCGGGAGATAGACATCCACAGTAGTCCCCGTCTGGGGTTCCGAATAAACGGTGATGAAGCCATCATGCTTTTTCACGATGGAATAGCAGATCGCAAGGCCGAGACCGATACCCTTTGTCTCGCCCTTCTGCTTTGTGGTGAAATAGGGTTCAAATAATTTTTCTCGATTTTCCTTTGTAATGCCGATACCATGGTCTTCTACAGACCATTTGACGTATTTCCCTTCTTTTAAAGGTAGATTGTCTTTCGCGGAGATCACGATATTGTGAGCCCGGATATAGACGACGCCGCCATCCGGCATGGCTTCCCGGGCATTGCTCATTAAATTCTGCACGACCTGCTTCATCTGTTTATCATCCATTTCCACAGGCCAGAGATCATCGGGTAAATCGAAGTTGCAATGGACATTAGAATCTTGAAGCGGAATCGCAGCCGTTTCTCTCAGCAGGGAGGCGATGGATGCGATCTTTCTGATAGGATTTCCTCCTTGGGAAAAGGTGATGAGCCGGTTGGTCAGTTCTTTTGCTTGCAGGCCGGCTTTTTCCGCGATTTCGAGTCCCTGTTCGAGGATCTTGTCTTCGTCGGCGACGGATATTTTTGCCAGAAAGATATTCCGTAGAATGGCGGACAGGAGACTGCTGAAATCGTGGGCAATCCCGTCGGCCAGAATGCCGAGGGACTCCAACCTCTTTACTTTTGTCAATTCTTCCTCTGCCAGCTTCTGTTCGGTAATATCTTCCAGGGTTTCTACAGCACCGATCAGATTTCCTGCCGAATCCCGAATGACGGCCGCGGTAAAACGTAGCCAGGTTCCATTTTCACCCAGCGCCGGGAAAAAGTCTGTTCCTTCGAAGGCCTCATCAATCAGCTTGGATTTGACACATGTGCCGTAATACCACTGGGGTATCGCTTCCAGTGATTCATCGACGAGCAAATCGGCCATACAGGGCCTCTCTGTATTGTAAAATGCCTTCCAATGATTTGTTGTGCCGGTCACCTCTTCAGCCTTGATCTTGCTCAGTACCTCAATAGCCCCGTTCCAGTAAATGATCCGGTGATCCTTACCCAGCACAAAAGTGGGAATCGGTGAGCCNNCCCAGGCAGATCAAAACGGCCAGCAGGAAAAGGCCGATCATCAGGAAGGGTGCCGAATTAAATCTTTGGTCCAGCCGGTGGCCGATATACAAGGAAAGAAAAGAAAAGATGACGAGTAGGAATCCCCAGAAGATCAGCATCAATAGATCGCTATACCGGGCTGTTTGACGGAGTAGAGGTCGTTTGAAATTCACTTCATGGTTCCTTCTTCAAGCCAGATGATCGATTAGATCTAACGTTTTCGCCAGACTCCAGAAGAGATGCATTGCAAGTCTTGGACTTCCTTGTCATACAGATAAACCCAGGCCGGATAAGTTTTGCTGTCCGGTGTTGTTACACGAAGGATCGCTCGACGGAAAAGCGAAATCCGGCTTTCATATCCTCTCACTCCCTCGACGATGTCAAGCATTTCAAAGGCATGCCGCATATCCGGGAGTTGATACAATTCGCCGGTGACGGCCTGGCCCGGCATTTCTGCGGGGATCATACAGGGATAATTCTTACC
>PMNM01000189.1:6129-12814 GCA_003161855.1 Syntrophaceae bacterium
AACATGGAGATAATCAAAATCCGGTGAAATAAAACCGCCCTCCGTCAGGGTGTAATCAACCTGGTAAGCAATCGCTTCATGAGCCCATCCGTCTTCCGTCAGCGTGGTCACCTCAATCTGCTTATAGATGCGGGGAGCCCCCTCCTTCTTATCCAGCGCTGAATAATCACCGGATGGAACGTTGAAGAGGACGCCCGGCGTGGCCTGCCCGAGCCGGTGCCGGATATTCAGCACGCCTCCCTCCCGCTCCGGCGAGGCATAGTTGAAAACCAGCTCCGTATCCGGAAGATAAGCATTGGCAAACTTTTCTCCCAGGGGATAGGCACAGCCCTTCTTTTCGCACCAGTGCTTCAGATCAGCCTCATTGAGATTTGATCCATAGGCAAAATAGTATCGTAAATGTCTTTCCATCCTGTTCCACCTTCCTCATCCATCATGAATCACACCGAAATCGTCAAACTTTAAAGGTCATCTTCAGTTCGCATAACCCCGCAACAGTCGTTTTTTTGATATCAAATCCACCTTTTTCGAAGGTATGAAGCATAGGTCTGTTTTCCGCCAGCACCTCCGCCGTAAATCCTAAAAGACCTTCCCGCTTGGCCAGATAGGTCAGATAAGCCAGCAATTCTGTTCCGATGCCTCGCTTCTGATAATCATCCCGGACGGCAAAAGCCACTTCGGCCGTATGCATCCCCGGATCAATATAGTATCGCCCCACCCCCAGGATGAGTTCTTTTTTCTCGTCGTGCGTCGTGAACACCAGAATGGCGACTTCCCGGGTATAGTCGATGATGACCAGATCCTGAAGACGTTCGTGGGGCATATCCTTTCGCACTGACATGAAGCGGCGGTACATGCTTTGATCGGACAGTGAGTAGACAAAGTTTTTTAACAGAGGCTCGTCGCTGATTTTGATCGGCCGGATGAAAATATTCAGCCCATCTTTTGTCGTCCGGTAGGTTTCCATGCGTTCCGGGTATTCGCCGCTCTTACCGGGCATGAAGGCCTGATCCCCGTAAATGAGATTCAACTTTTTGGCTTCCTCAATAAGCCAGGGTCTGAATTTCGGGTGGGCAATTCCTATCAGTTCCATCGCCCGTTCCCGCATGTTTTTGCCGTGCAGATAGGCGATGCCGTATTCGGTAACCACATAGCGGATATCACCGCGAATCAACGTTGTTCCCGCACCCTCTTTGAGAGAGGGGACGATCCGGGAAACCACGTCTGAGGCCGCCGTGGATTGAAGGGTCAGGATCGCCTTGCCCCCTCTTGCCAGGACAGCCCCTCGCATAAAATCCGCCTGACCGCCCACGCCACTGTGAGACAGGGTGCCGATGGACTCTGCCGTTGCCTGACCGGTCAGATCAATCTCCAGCGCACTGTTAATGGCGACCATATTGTTATGCTCGGCAATAACCAGGGGATCATTGGTATAATCAATCGTTCTGAAGTCAAAGGCCGGATTATCATGGAGGAACTTATAGGCATCTGTGTGTCCCATGCAGAAGGTCGCTACNNTGTTTTTTATCGGAAAGATGGGACAGCACGGCGTTGGGAATCCGTCCGTAGCCGACCTGGAGCGTATCGCCATCCTCGATCAACCGGGAGACATATTTCCCGATGTTCTGGGCGATTTCCGTATCTGCTTCCGGGCCGTATTCCAGGATGAGTTCGTCATAGGGGACGATGAAGTCGACATCATCGACATGAATAAAGGTATCCCCGAGAACGCGTGGCATATGGGAATTAACCTGGACTACCACCAGCTTGGCCATTTCCGCGGCAGCTTTCACGATATCGACGCTGATTCCAAGACTCAAGTAACCATGTTCATCAGGCAGGGAGGTTTGAATCAGGGCGATATCAATGCGGGCAAGACCTCGGTAAAACAATTCCGGGACCTGTGACAGAAATATCGGTGTATAATCAGCCAGACCCTTATTAATGGCATCCCGGGTGCTGTCACCGATGAAGAAGGAGTTGTGCCGGAAATTCTGTTTGAATTTTTCTGTGGCGTAGGGGGCCACCCCCAAGCTTCTCACGTGCAGGACCTCCGCATCAAAGAAAGCTTTCGGATTAGATTTCACATAGCGGATAAGTTCCTGAACGAGATGTTGTGGTTCGGCACAGGCCGAACCGATAAATATCGTATCACCGCGGTGGATATGGTTGTATATGACCTCTAAAGGCTCAAATTTTGTAGGGAATTGTCGCTTCCAATCATCCAGAGACATCATGCTGCCCTTTCATGGATCTGTTTCTAATTTTTCAGAAAAAGGCGAACCTGTCAAGGTGAAAGACAATTCCCTTCTGTCTTGACAGGGTGATCCATTTTATTATAAATAAACTGGCACTGGCATACAGATGAATCATTTACCCGTTTTCTTAATCCACAATGGAGAAAGACAATGAATGGCGGTATCAGCGAAGAGGATTTGAAGCGCATTTATTTGTTTAAAAATGTAAACCTTGAATCCATCAAAGGACTTTTGGAAGATTGTCCGATCCAGAAATTTGAACCGGGAGCCATTATCATCAGTGCCGGGCAATCCAATCGGCATGTTTACCTTATTCTTGACGGTTACCTGCGGATTCATCCGCGATCACTGGATCAGGGCCCCATCGTGATTCTGGGTCCGGGCGATATTGTTGGAGAAATTTCTGTTATTGATCATCAACCGGCAACGGCCTTTGTCATAGCGGACGATGCATGCCAGTTGATTGTCATGCATGAGGATATTCTCTGGTCATTGATCCGCTCTTCTCATGCCGCCGCCCTCAACCTCCTATTCATTCTGGCAAAACGCCTGCGTCATTCGGATACCCTCATTGCGGGGGATATCCAGGATGATGAGGAAGATGAACAATACGGCAACTTGGATGCCCTCACCGGTTTACACAGCCGCAGTTGGCTGGAGGTGATGTTAAAACGTCAGTTCCTGCGTTCTGCGACCAGTGGGGAACCCCTGTCCATTATCATGATCGACATTGATCATTTCAAGGAATTTAACCAGGAGCATGGAAAGGTCTACAGCGACCGCGTTCTCTATTCGCTGGCGCACCAACTNNAATCGGTTCCGGTCATGCCTGACGGCAAGAACATTCCCTATCCGACTTTGTCCTTCGGTCTGGCGGAGGCGAAAGCGGATCAGACGCCGGAGGCCCTGATCAACACGGCCGATTCTGCGTTATATCGTGCGAAGGAAATGGGCGGAAACTGTATTGTCGGCTGAATCACGGCATCAACATCCGCACCTGATGAAACCCCCTAAAGTTCTCCTGATCCATCCGCCTCTCGTCAAACCCGGTGAACCGCCGGCAGGTCTGGCAAAACTTGCGGGTGCACTACATCATTACCAGATTGCTTTTTCGGTGATAGATGCCAACATCGAAGGCCTGCGACATCTTCTGAACCGCCGTAACGGCTGTCCTTCCACCCCTTCAGCAAGAGAGGAGCCAGGAGGAAATCTTTCCGATACCTGGACCAGACGGGCCAAGCGTCATCTTGAAGATCACCTTCAGATGATCAGGTGTCGCCAGGGCTACGATAGTATCGACCGTTATAAAAGGGCTGTCCGGGACATTAACCGGGTTCTGGAAAAATCAGTTCCTGCCGTCCGCGTCCGCCTCAGCCTTTGTGATTATGAGGACCCGGACCTTTCTCCTGTCCGCAGCATTGATTTGATCAGAGCGGCGGAAACGCCGGCAGACAATCCCTTCTATGCTTATTTCAGCGAGCGTTTCCTGACTCATCTGGAAAGTGAACAGCCGTCTGTGATTGGATTTTCTTTGAATTATCTGAGTCAGGCCCTCTGCTGCTTTGCCATGATCGGTTTTCTGAAAGGGGTGGCTACCGGTGTCAAAATCATTCTGGGTGGCGGGCTGGTCACCTCCTGGCTGAGTCGCCCGGACTGGCATAATCCCTTCCAGGACCTGGTGGATGAATGCATNNTGTGCCTTCTGTCCGGAAAAGGCTGAGGGGAATCCCTACCGGCCGACGCCGGCAAAGCAGATTATGAGAGACCTCCATTTGCTCAGACAGAGGACAGAGCCTGTCTTGCTGCATTTTCTGGATAATGCCATGAGTCCTGCCCTTCTCCGGTCACTGGCCGGGAACCGGATCGGCGTGCCCTGGTACGGGTTTGCCAGAATATCTCCGGAGCTCACCGATCCGGCGTTTTGCCTGACCCTGAAGCGGTCAGGGTGTGTCATGCTGAAACTGGGGATTGAATCCGGATCCCAGAAGATTCTCGATCATCTCCAAAAGGGAATGGATCTGGAGATAGCATCCAAAGCCCTGAAGACTTTGAAACAGGCCGGCATCGCCACTTATGTCTATCTGCTTTTTGGAACACCACCCGAGACAGAAGGGGACGCCTACAGAACCTTGGATTTCACTGCCCGGCACCATGACCTGATCAGCTTTTTGAATGTGGCGATTTTTAATCTGCCCGCTTACGGGCCCGATGTGGAAAACCTGGAGACAGAATCGTTCTATGAAGGGGANNTTACCGGAACTTTGTCCATCCCACCGGGTGGAGCCGGTCTGTCGTCCGGCAGTTTCTGAACCGGACCTTCAAAAGACATCCTGCCGTGTCGCCCATCCTGCAAAGAGATCCACCTTATTTCACGTCGAATCATGCAACGTTTTTTGTGATGAGCGCATAAAAAATGGGCAGGGCTTCAGGTCTCAATGCCTGTAGGCCGGATATCTCAGCAGGATGCTGAGCAACAATCCAATGACGGGAAGAATCATAATTGACTTTAGTGCAAAGGGGACGCCGTAATGATCGGCGAGGACCCCCAGCAGCGTCACACAGATTCCGCCGGCGCCGATAGCAAACCCCGCCATGAGACCGGAGGCGATCCCCAGATTATTCGGCAGCAATTGCTGGGCCATGACGATGGTCACCGCAAAGGTGGAGACGATGACCATCCCGGAAATTCCCAGGACAATGAACAGTAAAATGCCTTCCGTTACGAACATCAACGGCAGCGTCAGGCTGGCCAGGAACATGGAGAGGATCAGATAGGTTTTATGTCCCCATCGGTCGGCGAGAGGCGCCCCTCCTAAAGTACCGATCGCGCCGCCAAGCAGAACAAAGAAGACCAGCTTTCCCGCGTAAAGGGGGTCGTTCTTGAGATAATCGGTATAGTAAAAGGGGATGTAACTCATCAGGCCGAACTGAATCCATGACCGGACAATGACGATCGCGATGATTATGGACAGCGAGGCATAGGCACCCCTTCTTCCTATGCCAGCGGTCTCTTTTGTGACCGTCTTTTTGATTCTGGGAGCGGTGATCGTCTTCCAGAAGTACAGGATGATAACGGTAAATAGCAGCGAGGGAACGATAATGACCGGCAAAAAGGTAAATCCAAGGTACTGGATGATTGCGACTGAGAGAATCGGGCCGATGGCCCATCCCAAGTTCCCGCCTACCGAGAAGATGGACATCCCCGTAACCCGTTTTTCCCCCGTGAAGAAGGAAGCCGTTTTATATCCCTCCGGATGATAGGAGGCGATGCCGAGACCGCTGAGGATCACCAGCATCAGGACCGCGGTAAAACTTGAAGGCAGGGATAGCAGGGANNAGGGGTTGGATGAGGGACGAGGCAAAGTTCGCGGCCATCAGGATCACGCCGGCCATGGTGTAGGAGAGCGATAGATTGGCCTTCAGAAAGGGCAGGATGGTGGGAAGGGCACCCTGATAGATATCCGTGATGAGATGTCCCAGGGAAAGGATCAAAAGGACCTTAAGATTGAATTTGGTCATGCGATCCCTGCGGTCCTTTTCTTTTCTCCCCCCACTAAAGCTCAGCACTTTTATATATCAATGACTCAAAAAGAGCAAATGATATTAAGGAATGACTCGACTCACAACCATACCTGCGAAGCATAAAACAACGGTTGATGTGATCTGTCAACATTACGGGTAGAAACCGTAAGCCGCCACACGGGAAAATGAGGCGGCTTATGTCACGAAACTCTCACATCATCTGATTCAATGATAGGGGGTCAGGTCTATCCTAAAATCGCCTTTAAATCGTCTTCAGGTGTTGAAATCGGCTTAATATTGAATTTTTTCACCAGAACATCCAGAACATTAGGTGTAATGAATGCCGGAAGCGATGGGCCAAGGCGAATATTCTGTATGCCGAGCGCCAGCAGGGTGAGTAAAATGGCAACGGCCTTCTGCTCGTACCAGGAAAGGACCATGGACAAAGGAAGCTCGTTGACTCCGACACCAAAGGCCTTGGAGAGAGCGATAGCAACCTGAATTGCGGAATAGGCATCGTTGCACTGGCCTACATCCAGCAATCTCGGGATTCCGCCAATGTCACCCAGATCCTTATCGAAGAATCGGAACTTACCGCAGGCCAGGGTAAGGACGACACAATCCTTGGGAACCATTTCCACGAAGTGGGTGTAATAATTGCGACCGGGTTTGGCGCC
Source organism: Syntrophaceae bacterium (assembly GCA_003161855.1). Taxonomy (GTDB): domain Bacteria; phylum Desulfobacterota; class Syntrophia; order Syntrophales; family Fen-1087; genus Fen-1087. Next base: position 12,587 of record PMNM01000189.1, read on the forward strand.
GTCACAGCCTGCCACAAGAAAGAAATGGCGGATAGACTTGTTCTTGACGGCTTCAATGATTTTATCGGCAATGCCAAGGATTGTGTTCCTGCCGAATCCCACCGTAACGTGTCTGCCGTTTACATCCGCAGGGAAACCAGGCAGTTCAAGGGCTCTTTTCATGACGGGGGTAAAGTCTTGATTCGTGATGTGGGCTACATCAGGCCAGCCTACCTGCCCGGATGTGAA
>PMNM01000189.1:12857-13516 GCA_003161855.1 Syntrophaceae bacterium
AGAATCGCCTTCCCTTTTTTTGCCCCGAGGGGGACTTTGATCGGTACAGGGTGGCCATAGGTCCCGGTATGGGCGTCATCCAGAAGTTCCATGGTTCTGAGATTCACTTCTCCGCATTTAAGAACGAGATTCAATGCTTCATCGAGACTGGTCCTTTCATTCGCAAGTTCGGCAAGTCCCTCATGAATGAATGCATATACGGTATCGTCTTTCCGGCCCAATATCCGGGCGTGATCCATGTATGCGGCAATGCCCCGAATACCGAACAGAAGAATATGTTTGAGGGAGAGAATATCCGCATTTGCGGCCGGGTAAGACTTCAATCCCACTTCTTCGCCTTGATTGACCATTTCCTCCAGAGTGTTTGCCGGCGTAAAGTTGACGGCAGCACGGACAAGGTTCACCTTGCCACTGGCTGCCCTGACCTCTTCAATCATCTCGTCTCTTAATGTCACAGTTTTTTTGATCAGGCCGACAATTCTTTCTGGGTCGAAGTTGACATTGGTCACGGTAGTAAAAAGAGCCTCGCAGGTAAAGGCGTCAATGTTCTTGTTGACGATACCGACGTTTCTTCCTGCCAAGGCAACCGCGGAAAGGCCTGTGAGTGCATAGGTCAGCAGATCCTGCAAAGCGGCAACATCCGGTTGTTTTCCGCAAAC
>PMNM01000073.1 GCA_003161855.1 Syntrophaceae bacterium
GCCACTCCCCGCAGGATCAGGGCAAAAAGAATGATCAGCAGCGCGGTATAGAGATAACTGAACATTGACGCATAAACGACGGGGAAGGCGGCAAAGGTGGCGCCGCCGGCCGTGACCAGCCAGACTTCGTTGCCGTCCCAGACGGGACCGATGGTGTTGATGATGGTTCTTTTTTCGCCGTCCGTCTTTCCCAGGAAAGGGTAGAGAATACCGATGCCGAGATCGAATCCGTCGGTCATGAAATAAGCGGCCCAGAGGACACCCCAGAGGACAAACCAGATGATTTGAAATTCCATGCTACACCTCCTTCAGGGCAAGGGGCTTGACAGACAGCGGGAGGTCCTCCTCCGGCCCCTTCCGGGCATATTTTGCCAGCAGGTAGAAATCCAGGATTCCCAGAAAGCTGTAAAAGAGGCCGAAGCCGATCAGAGACGTCAGCACGTGGACAGGCTCGATCTGTCTGGAGACGCCCTCGGAGGTTCTCAATACGCCGTAGACGATCCAGGGCTGCCGGCCGACCTCTGCCACGATCCAGCCCAACTGCGCGGCCAGATAGGGCAGGGGACTCGTGTAGAGAATGATTCGGAGAAAAAGCGGGTTGGCCTCCAGCCGGTCCTTCCAGGATAAATAAAAGGCGATGGCCGACAGGATCAGAAAGAGGGTCCCCAGCATGACCATCAGCCTGAAACTCAGAAAGACCTCCATGACCGGCGGCCGGTCTTTGGCGGGAAAAGCCTTCAATCCCTTGATCTCGGCATTGAAATCCCGGTAGGCCAGNNAGCCCGAAGACGGCCGCCATGCGGAAGGATTTTTTGTAGAACAGCGGTTGATTCTTCCGGAGCAGATGCCAGGCGGCGATGCCCATCACAAAAAAGGCCCCGACCACATAGCCGCCAAGCACCGTATGGGCAAACTTCAGCCAGCCGTAGGGACTGGTGATAATGGCCAGAAAATCGACCATTTCGGCCCGGTTATTCCGCAGAACAAATCCCACGGGGTGCTGCATCCAGCCGTTGGCCAGGAGAATCCACAGAGCGGAGAGGTTGCTCGCCAGGGCCACGATCCAGATGGCCAGGGCGTGGACCTTTTTGGATACCCGGTTCCAGCCAAAAATCCATAAACCGATAAACGTGGATTCCAGAAAAAAGGCGACCATCGCTTCGATGGCCAGGGGCACACCGAAAATATCTCCCACGTATTTCGAATATTCAGCCCAGTTCATGCCGAACTGAAATTCCATGGTCAGGCCCGTGACCACACCGACGGCAAAATTGATCAGAAAAAGCTTGCCCCAGAATTTGGTCATTTTCAGATAGATCTCATCGCCGGTGCGGACGTAGCAGGTCTCCATCCAGGCGACCAGGACGGAAAGCCCGAGGGTCAGTGATACAAAAATGAAGTGGAATCCAGCCGTCATGGCAAACTGCAGGCGGCTCAGGATCAAAACATCCATTCGTTATTTTTCCTTTCCGATGCTGAAAGTTTTATATCTCTCCACATCAAATCGTCGCGGCCCTGCGGGTCTCGCGATGACCATGGGCAAGTTTTTTTCATTAATAACCTCGATGCAAAACATGGGGTCAGGCGCTCGCAATAAATTACGGCGAAGGGTTCTGGACTGTTCTGATTTCCCCGGCCAGCCACTGTGTCCAGGCGTCGATTCCCTGACCTGTTTTACAGGATACTTCAAATATTCTGATATCAGGGTTCAGTTTACGAACGCGTTCTCTCAGAACGGGCAAATCGAAATCAGATCCCTCGAGATAATCGGTTTTATTCACCACCAGCGCGTCGCAGATGGAGAACATCAGCGGGTATTTGAGGGGCTTGTCATCCCCTTCGGGCACGCTNNAGGTTCCCGATGTTTTCCACGATGATCGCATCCAGGGCGGTCATCTCCAGCTCTTTGAAAGCCATCTCGATCATGGACGCGTCAAGATGACAGAAACCGCCCGTCCGGATTTGAACCGCCGGAATGTCTTCCCGGATGACTTTTTCGGCATCCACCTGGGAATCGATATCGCCTTCAATGACCGCCATCCGGAATTTGTCTTTCAGGCGCCGCAGGGTCTGGAGGATCAGACTGGTTTTGCCGCCGCCCGGAGAGGCCATCAGGTTCATCAGAAAGATCCGATGGTTGCGCAGGGCATCCCGGATCTGACCGGCGAGAGCCTGGTTGTCGGAGAGGATGTCTTCCTTGATGTCGATCAGCCTGATTTCTGCCATCAGATCACCTCGATATTCTTGATAAAGAACTCCCGGCCGGACTTGAGGCGGATCTTGTTTCCCTGACAGGCCGGGCAGGCCGCGTCCCGGATTTCCTTCATATTGACGGGAAAATCCATGCCACAGGATTCGCACTGAAAAATAACCGGTATGCGTTCAATCTTCAGAACGGCCCCTGCCGCGATGGTTTCCTTACTGAGATAGTCGAAATAGCGCTGCATCCATTCGTCCACCAGATCCGTCATTTCACCGACCCTCAGACTGATGCCCAGAATCTTTTTTGCATCGTTTTTCAAGGCATGCTTAACCACGATATTCAGAATGCTTTCCATGACAGATAATTCATGCATCAGCGGGGAATGCTCGTCAACTGGGGGATTTTCCCATCATTATAAGAACAACCCCACGGGATTTCAATGAAAAAGAAAAGAATAATCTCATTGACACATCGGCTGTGCTTATCTATACTNNAATAAATTACGGTACTTTATGCAGTTGGAGTCTCTTGCATGGACATGCTGCTCAATTTCATCGATATTTTTATCCATCTGGATCAGCATCTGAGCCTGCTGATTCAAAGCTTTGGGGGATGGGCTTATCTTATTGTTTTCCTGGTGATTTTCTGCGAAACGGGACTGGTCGTTACCCCCATCCTGCCGGGTGACTCCCTCCTTTTTGGTTTGGGCGCCATCGCTGCCATGGGGGCGTTGAAAGTTGAATGGCTGTTCGTCATGCTTTCCATTGCCGCCATTGCCGGAGACACGGTCAATTATATGATTGGACACTATGTCGGCCCCAGGGTCTTTGCCCGGGAGAGCGGCCGTTTTTTCAAGAAGGAATATCTCGAGCGGACCCATCGGTTTTATGAAAAATATGGGGGGAAAACAATCGTCATTGCCCGGTTTGTTCCTATTATTCGGACCTTTGCCCCCTTTGTTGCGGGAATCGGCAGCATGACCTACTCCCGGTTCATCGTGTACAATATTGTGGGCGGTATCTCTTGGATCGCCCTTTTCATTTTTGGAGGTTATTACTTCGGCAATCTATCCATTGTAAAGAGAAACTTCACACTGGTCATCTTTGCCATTATCTTTATCTCGATACTCCCCGGTGTGATCGAATACGTTCGTCAGCGCCGTCAGATCCCATGACGGGGACCAAGAAAGGATTTGATTCATGAAAAGAGGTTTTACCTGTCTGTTGGTTTTACTGGCACTGCTGGGCTATACGACGGCAGTCCATGCAGAGGCGACCAGTGTCGTAAAAATTAACAATGATGTGACCATTGAAGAGAACATGAAAGTACGGAATGTATTCGTTCTGAGAGGTCAAATCACGATCANNCCTTGGGGGGGATTATTGTCATGGGCAAAGGGGCGGATGTTCACGGCACGCTGACCGAAATTAACTCATCTAATATCTCAGCGGCCATATCCGATCTCCTCAGTGACGACTGGGAAGGATGGTCCTGGCTGTTCGCCATTTTCTCGGTTGTTGTCTTTTTCGCTATTCTCATCTTGGCTTTATTGATTGTTGCCCTGATTCCGAAACCCATTCAGGTCATTGCTGAGACGATTAAAACAAATACCTTCAAGGTCAGTCTGTCAGGGCTTCTCGGCTTGTTGCTGATTGTGCCGATTGCGGTTTTGCTGACCATCTCCGTGATCGGTATTGTCTTGATCCCGCTGGAAATGATTCTGGTCGTCAGCGCCGCCCTGCTGGGCTTCATCGCTGTTTCGCAACTTGTCGGCAGGAGGGTTCTGATGTTGATAAAGCGGACAGGGGGCGGGGTTATCCGCCAGACTTTCTGGGGACTCATAACCCTTTGGTTAATCGGCTGGATCCCTTATGTGGGCTGGATCATCAAGGTCCTGGCCGTTGTCCTCGGACTGGGCGGGGTGATCATGACCCGTTTCGGGACGAAAGAGGTCTGATCTGGGAGATTTCAGATGGCTGATCAAAAATCCGCGCCCTGGCAAGAAAAGGTCGTTTCTCCGGAAAAGGTGCTGGAACGCATTGAACCAGGGATGAGCATATTTCTGGGGACCGGTATGGCCGAACCCCGCACGCTGGTGAAGCATCTCATGGCGTCGGCTCAACCCAACCTGCAGGATCTGGAAATGATCCAGCTGATCAGTCTCGGAGACTCCCTGTCGATTGACGCCCGTTATTCAAAGAAATACCGGCTCAAAACCTTTTATTCAGGCTGGCTGGCCAGCGAATCCATCCGGGAGGGACGGGTCGACCTGATTCCGAGCCGGTTTTCCCGGATTCCCTGGCTGTTTAAATCCGGTGCTATCCGGATCGATATGGCCTTTATCCAGATTACCCCGCCAGACGAATCGGGTTATGCGAGTTTCGGAGTAGGTGTCGATGTGGCACGTCATGCCATGGAGCATGCCGCCATCGTTGTCGGTGAAATCAACACGCAGAGCCCCCTGACCCTGGGTGATACCCTGGTTCGCGCGGAAGAGTTCGATTACCTTGTTTATGCCACGGAACCGCTCATTTACCTGGATCGATGGCCGGTGGATGAGGTTTATGACAAGCTGGCGGCAAATGTCGCTTCCGTTGTAGAGGAAGGGAGTTGCATTTCTTTTTCCATCGGTCCCCTTTACGAGGCTCTGGGCAAGCATCTCGCTCGAAAAAGACACCTCGGCGTTCATACCCCATTTTTTACAGATGCCCTGATGGATCTGGTCAAGAGCGGCGCGGTTACGAACCGCCGCAAGGCCTTCTTTCCAGGGAAATCAACGGCGTCCTATGCTCTGGGGACATCGGAACTCATGCGCTGGTTGAACCGGAATCCCCTGGTGGAATTCCAGCCTATCGATGTCACGCTGGATCCCAAGAATATCGGCCTGAACAGTCAGTATGTGGCCATTCTGCCGGCCAGGAAGGCCGACCTGACAGGAGATATTGCCTTGAATGCCGGTCGGGGAAATGTAACCGCCGGTCCAGGTGCGGTTCAGGAGTTGTTTGCCGGAGCGGCCCTGTCAAAAAATGGGCGGACCCTCTTTGCCCTTCCCAGCCGGAACCGGAAGGGGGACGCCAATATTGTCCTTTCCGTTGCCGATTACCCCTATCAGTTTTCCAACCGTGAATCCCTCGATATGGTGATTACAGAGTATGGTGTGGCTTATCTGACGGGTCGGACCGTCCGCGAGAGGTCTCAGGCCCTGATCGACATTGCTCATCCGGACGACCGGGCGGAGCTGGTCAGAATGGCCAAGGAAGCCAAGATACTTTATGCGGATCAGATCTACTTGGCCGAGTCGGGCCACCTGTATCCCGAAAAGATCACCTGTACCCATGCCTTCAAAGGCGATCTGACCGTTCGCTTCCGGGCGACCAAGCCGTCTGATGAAGACGAAATGCGCAGATTATTCTACCGCTTCTCTGATCAAGCGGTCTATTATCGCTACTTCAGTCCCGTTAAAACCATGCCCCATGGCAGGATGCAGGAGTATGTCAATGTGGACTACCGCAATGCCATGTCCATTGTCGGTGTCACCGAGGAATCGGGTCTGGAAAAAATCATCGCTGAAGCCCGCTATGTCCGGCGGAAAGATCTGGACCGGCCCTACGCCGACACGGCCTTTATTGTTGATGAAGCCTACCAGGGACGCGGAATTGCCGCCTTCCTGTTCGCCTTGCTGATTCGTATCGCCAGGGAGCATGGGATCGAGGGTTTCACCGCCGATATTCTGGCGGAGAACAAGGCGATGCTCAAGGTGTTCGAAAAAGCCTCTTTCCCTGTGAAAGCCGTTCTGTCCCATGGGGCTTATGAATTGACGATGCCCTTTGCAGACAAGAATGACCTCTCCTGATCGTTGCTTTTCAAAACCTGCTGGAGATAATGGCCTGTATAGGAAGCTTCGGTGGCGGCCACCTCTTCCGGGGTTCCTGCGGCAATGATCCGTCCGCCTCCGGGTCCGCCTTCCGGGCCAAGATCGATAAGGTAATCGGCTGATTTAATGATGTCTAGATTATGTTCGATAACCACCACGGTATTCCCCATATCGACCAGCCTCATCAGGACGTCGAGCAGTTTCTGGATGTCGGCAAAGTGCAGACCGATCGTGGGTTCATCCAGGATATAAAGGGTGTTACTGTTTGTTCTTTTTCCGAGTTCTCTGGAGAGCTTGATCCGCTGAGCTTCTCCGCCGGACAGGGTTGTCGCTGACTGACCGAGGCGGAGATAACCCAGACCGACGTCAAACAAAAGCTGAAGTTTGGATCGGATGGCAGGGATATTTTCAAAAAAGGAAAGGCCCTGACTGACCGTCATCTCCAAGACTTCAGCAATGTTCTTTTCCTTGTAACGGATTTCCAGCGTATCCGGGTTGAAGCGCTTTCCATGACAGGCATCGCAGGTCACGTAAACATCGGGCAGAAAGTGCATCTCAATCTTGATCAAGCCATTTCCTTCGCAGGCTTCGCATCGTCCGCCCTTGACATTAAAACTGAATCGGCCGGGTTTGTAGCCCCTGATTCTTGATTCGCTCAGACCGGTAAAGAGATCCCGGATCGGAGCAAAAATACCGGTATAGGTGACCGGATTGGAACGGGGGGTCCGCCCAATAGGCTGCTGGCTCATCATAATAACCCGCTCGATACCGCCCAGGTCCACAATCCGTTTAATCTTGCCCGAGGCTCCCTTCTGCCGGTAAAGTCTTCGGGCCAGCACTTTGTAAAGGGTTTCGATGATCATCGTACTTTTTCCCGAACCGGATACACCGGTTACCGCGGTAAAGAGGCCCACCGGAATTTTGATATCGATGTCGCACAGGTTATGTTCATGAGCCCCTTCCAGATGGATGCACCGCATGGGTAAAGGTCTCCGCTGTCCGGGAACGGGGATGGATAATTTGCCCGAAAGGTATTGCCCGGTCAGGGATTTTTCAGTTTGACAGATTTCTTCCGGCGTGCCCTGAAAAACGACCTCTCCGCCGTGGATGCCGGCGCCCGGCCCCATGTCGATGATGTGATTGGAAGACATCATCATGTCCATGTCATGTTCGACGACCAATAACGTATTTCCCATATCCCGCAATTTTTTGAGCGTAGCGATGAGCCGTACATTGTCCCGTTGATGCAATCCCACCGTCGGTTCATCAAGGACATAGAGAACACCGACCAGTCCGGAACCGATTTGCGTCGCCAGGCGGATCCGTTGACCTTCACCCCCGGAGAGGCTTCCTGAGGAACGGTCGAGACTGATATAATCCATGCCCACATCCATCAGAAACCGCAAGCGTTCCTTGATTTCCTTGAGTATTCTTTCCGAGATGAGAATTTCCTGACGGGTAATGCGAAGCGAACCAAAGAAGTCAAGACATTCCCCGATAGATAACCGGCAAACGTCGTAGATATTTTTATCCGAGATGGTGACGGACAGGCTCTCCTTTTTGAGTCTTGCCCCCTGGCAGGTGGGACATTCCTTGAGATTAATATACTTTGTCAGGTCTATTCTGACCGCGTTGGAAGCGGTTTCCCGGTATCTGCGGTTCAGCTGATTGAGAACCCCTTCGAAAGGCCTGGTGTAAAAGAAGCGTCGTCCGCCGCGATCGATATGAAACTTGATTTTTTCCGTTCCGGAACCATTCAGAAGCACATCTTGGATTCGCTCGGAGAGTTGATTAAAAGGGGTGTTAATATCGAACTGGTAATGCCGGGAAAGGGCGTCGAGCATCTGGTGATAGTGCGTGGAACTCCGACCGACCCAAGGGATCAGGGCCCCTTCGCGAATGGAGAGTTCGGAATCTGGAACCACCAGGTCTTCATCAAAATACATCCGTGTGCCGAGCCCTCCACAGTCCGGGCATGCTCCATAAGGGCTGTTGAAGGAAAATATGCGAGGCGCCAGTTCTGAGACGCTGATGCCGCAGTCGGGACAGGCATATCGTTCACTAAATAGGATTTCCTCGCCACCTGCCACATCAATTTTGACGATCCCTCCGGTCAGTTTGGAGGCCATTTCCAGGGAATCTCTGAGGCGTTTCCGTATCCCCTCTTTGATGATCAGTCGATCTACGACGACATCGATGTCATGACGCTTGTTCTTATCCAGAGCAATTTCTTCACTCAGATCTCTCGTCTGGCCATCGACGCGAATCCGGACAAAACCATCCTTCAGCAGCTTCTTAAATTCTTTTTGAAATTCGCCCTTCTTTCCTCTGATGAGGGGAGCGAGAAGATTGATTTTTGTATTTTCAGAAAAAGCGAGGATATGATCCACCATCATATCGATGGTCTGGGATTTGATTTCTTTTCCGCACTGATAGCAATGAGGGATACCGATTCTGGCGAAAAGGAGCCGCAGATAATCATAGACCTCGGTGACGGTCCCCACCGTCGAGCGGGGATTCTGGCTGGCTGCGCGTTGTTCAATGGCAATGGCAGGTGAGAGACCTTCTATCGATTCGACCTCAGGCTTGTCCATCTGGCCGATGAACTGCCGGGCGTAGGTCGAAAGCGATTCGACATACCGCCTCTGCCCTTCGGCATAGATGGTGTCAAAAGCCAGAGAAGACTTTCCGGAACCGCTGAGGCCGGTAATGATGACAAGCTGGTCTCGGGGAATATCAACGTTGATATGTTTTAAATTGTGCTGAGAGGCACCCTTGATTTTAATGTAATTCAAATCCAATATTCTCGTAAAGAGTCATCATAACATTCAATAGGGGACGGCTTCGTAAAAAGTGCCAGAGGCGAGGCGCANNTCTTCTTCAAGCTTTAGTTTAATCTCTTCGCGAACGGCACCGATGGATTTAATGCCCGCTCCTCTTCTATCTAAAACCTTGACGATATGAAAACCGATGGGCGAGGTGATGACCTGGCTGATTTCGTCTTTCTCAAGCTTGAACACCACCAGATCAACCTCGGGGAGCATCGTGCCTTTCTCAACGAACCCGATATCTCCACCCGTCGCGGCCGACGGTCCCTGGGAAAATTGAACGGAAAGCAGGTCAAAAGATTCTCCATCTTTCAGGCGCTTGCGGATAACCTCGGCATCTGCATTCCGCTGTATTCTTGTTTTTCGATCCATCTTTTCGGGTGCCAGAATTAATATCTGTTTGATCCGGACGGCCTCTTTGCCTTCATAATCATCGCGATGCTTGACATAAAACTCGCCGATTTCTTCGTCACTGACCAGGATTTTGACCTTGATTTCCCTGCGCAGCAGCTTCATCCGGATCATCTGTTCCTTGATCTCCCGCTTGTAAGCGTCAAAGGTAGAACCCTCTCTTTCCAGGGTTTTCAGAAAATCATCCATCTGGATGCTTCTTTTGCTCAATAGGTCTTTGATGGTATCGAGGACTTCTTCATCGCGAACCGTCTGACCCTGTTTTGCCGCCCGCTGTTCGATGAGTTTGCTGTCGATCATCCTGTTTAATATGTTCAGTTTGCCTTCGGCGATGATCTTTTGTTTGTCCGGTCCCTTGTAAGAATCCGCAATTCTTTTCTCATAGGGTTCAAAAGCGGCTTCTAACTCAGACCCGGTGATAATATCATCATTCACAACCGCAACGATTCGATCGACAATTTTGGCATGCCCTGCTGCGGCCGTCAGACACAGTCCGATGAAAAAAACAGCTAAGATTCTAGTTCCTATTTTCAAAATGAACCTCCAAACATGTTCAAAATGATATCAGCATGAATTCATGCGTTTCTCTTTGCCTGTTTATCATGCCTGTCGTCAAGTGAAAAGAATGAATGATGTGCGAATAAATTGTAATGATGATTGAAATTAATTATCCAAATAATCGCTTGAACTTGGCAAACAAAGCATATATAGAGCTTCTGTCTTTAAAAAAACCGTTTGGAAATGGGAGATTGCAGGACATGCCCAAATTGCTCAAAGAGTCATTGAAAACCATCGAAAGTTATAAAATGACAAGTCCTCACTATGAAGAGTTGCTTGATATTCTTGGGGATATTCTGATTTTGCGTGAAGAATACCGTCAGAAGATGCCGGCCGTAATATTCCCAGTCGATGATAGCCTGATTGAGAAAAAAATGGCGGGTGGCTTACCGCTCATCGATTTTTCTGCTGGTCATTTCGATCTCATCAAACCGAAGGAATACTTTTTGGCCCTGCTGGAGATTGCTGAAAAAAGGGTACCCGGTGAAACCACGGATCTGGTTGAAAAGATTAAGGATGGCACCATTGATTTCGAAAGACTTGTTCTTAATTCCTTCTACACCCATTATGATGAGCAAGCCGATGAAGTAGAAGAAGATTTCTTTGATCTTGTTGAATTGTTTCTTGAAGAAAGTTTAAGGCCGTCCATGGAAGCCGTTGCGAAAAGATACACCGACATTATTCCTCAATTTGCGTGGTCTGAAGGATATTGTCCGATTTGCGGAAAGGAACCAAAAATCGGACAAATCAGGGAGGGAGAGGGACGCTTCCTGTTCTGCAATCAGTGTGGATTTGAATGGCATTTCCCGCGAATTAAATGTCCTTTCTGCGGCAATGAGGAACAGCAGTCCCTGGCCTATTTCACTGTGGAAGGCGATGAGCAGTACCGTGTTGATGTCTGTAACGAATGCAAACGGTATATAAAGATCGTCGATTTCCGGGAATCCAAGAAGGATGCGAACATGGACGTTGAAGACATCGCCACCCTGCATCTGGATATCCTGGCTAATGAAGAAGGCTATGAATGACGGGAATATCCATGATGTCATTCGGTTACTCGGGAAAAATCTGGAATTATGGGGGATGCCCATTGTTTCCCATCTGGCGGAGGCGCAGCATGACCCCTTCGAGATCCTGATTTCAACCATCCTGAGTCTGAGGACGAAGGATGAAGTCACCGCGGTGGCAACAGAAAGACTCTTCAGCCTGGCCAGAACGCCGGCCCAGATGCTTGAACTTTCAGAAGCGTCGATGATTAAAGCCATCTATCCTGTTGGTTTCTATCGCAACAAGGTCAGGACCATCCATTATATCTGTAAAGAATTGTTAAGCCGTTTCGATTCAACCGTTCCCGACAGCATCGACGATTTGCTCATGCTGAAAGGGGTCGGCCGGAAAACAGCGAATCTCGTGGTTTCGCTCGGCTACGGCAAGCCGGGGATATGCGTTGATACGCATGTTCACCGGATCTCCAATCGCCTCGGATACGTCTCCACAAAAACCCCGGAAAAAACTGAGTATGCTTTAAGAGCAAAATTGCCTCTCCCTTACTGGTCTGACTACAATACCCTTATGGTGGCTTTCGGCCGGCAGATCTGCCGGCCCATTTCCCCGTTTTGCAGTCGGTGTCCGGTGTCCGGTTATTGTGAGAGGAAAAACGTTGATAAAAGCCGTTAATCCGGGCTCATGACTTGTACGTCCGGTTGCTAAAAAGGTATTGACTTAAACAGGTTGTGTGGCTATGATCCGCACGCTTTCTTGATGATATTATGTTCTCGAGATCATAACAGGAGGTAAATCATGGGCATTAGGGTGGCAATCAACGGTTTCGGCAGGGTGGGCAGATATATTGTCCGGGCCTGTATCGGATATGATGACATCGATATTGTGGCCATTAATTCAAGGGCAAAACCCGAAATACTTGCGCATCTTCTTCGCTATGATTCCGTCCATGGAAAGATCGATGCCGATGTGTCTGTCGCAGGCAGTGACCTGATTGTCAATGGTAAGAAAATTCAAGTGACCAACGTCACAAAGAACCTGGCTGATCTTCCCTGGGGTCAGTTACGGGTCGATATCGTTCTCGAATCGACCGGAAAATTCAGGAAAAAGGACGATCTTTCCGCACATATCAAAGCGGGCGCAAAAAAGGTTATTCTCGCTGTTCCCGGGAAGGGCGTTGACGGGACTTTCGTCATGGGTGTTAATGAAGGCCATTACGATCCGAAAAAGCATCACATTATCTCCAACGCCTCCTGTACCACCAATTGTCTGGCGCCGGTAGCCAAAGTCCTCCACGAAAACTTCAAGATTGTCCGGGGACTGATGACAACGATCCATGCGTACACGATGGATCAGAGACTCCTGGACGGTTCTCATAAAGACTTGAGACGGGCTAGGGCAGCAGCGTTATCGATCGTTCCCACGTCAACCGGCGCGGCGACGGCTGTTGGGGAAGTCATTCCGGACTTAAAGGGAAAGCTGAATGGGATAGCCCTCCGGGTGCCGACTCCCAACGTCTCTCTGGTGGATCTGGCCGTTGAGGTCGAACGTCCCGTCACAGTAAAAGAAGTGAATGGCGCCTTAAAAGCGGCATCGCAAAGCTATCTGAAGGATATCATGGCATTTTGCGAGGAAGAACTCGTTTCTGTTGATTTCACGAGCAGTCCTTACTCTTCCATCGTGGATGCCCCCCTGACCAGTGTCATGGACGGCACGTTCGTGAAGGTTTTTGCCTGGTATGATAATGAAAGCGGCTATGCCTGCCGGATGAGAGATTTGGCTCTCTATATTGGAAGAAAATTATAGGACCCACTGCACATGATCAGACCGCTGATTGCCGGAAACTGGAAGATGTTCAAAACCGCGGGGGAATCTCTTGATTTTGTGAGACAGTTGAAGGAAGCCGTTGCCGATATTCAGGAGAGGGATGTGGTCATCGCGCCGCCTTTCACGTCGCTTTATCCTGTTGGCGAGGCGGTGAAAGGATCGAGAATCTACCTGGCAGCACAGAATTTGTCGGATCGGATAGAAGGGGCTTATACCGGGGAGATATCAGCTCGGATGCTGATCGATACGGGCTGCACTTATGTCATCGTGGGTCATTCGGAACGCCGGATGCTCTTTGGCGAGCAAGACGAAACCATTAANNTTTGCTGTCATTGAAAAACAGATAAAAGAGGGATTGAATCAGCTAACAACTGATGATATAAGAAAAATTCTGATCGCTTATGAGCCTGTATGGGCAATTGGCACCGGCAAAACGGCGGCACCGGAGCAGGCGCAGGAAGTGCATGCTTATATTCGACGGGTTATCGCAAGGAACTATGAAAACGGGCTGGCCGTCAATCTTCCCATCCTTTATGGGGGGAGCGTTAACACGGACAATATCGGCAAACTCATGGCCCAGCCCGATATCAATGGTACCCTGGTGGGGGGAGCCAGCCTGGATGTGGATTCATTTGTCAGAATGATTAAATATAAAATATCTTAAAAGGGGTTATTGAACGTGCATATTTTTACGACTATCGTACATATTATCGCCTGTGTCGTCCTGATCCTCGTCATCCTTCTGCAGGCAGGGAAGGGCGCAAGCATGGGAGCCGCTTTCGGCGGGTCAAGCCAGACGGTCTTTGGAAGCAGTGGCCCGGCCAGTTTTCTGGGGAAAATGACGACCGGCATTGCCATTCTCTTTATGTTCACTTCTCTGGGTCTGTCCTATATGGCCGTGCATAAGGGAAAATCCGTTATGGATGCCGCCTCCAGACCTGCTGTTGAAACGAAAGTGCCTCAGGCGCTACCGCAACAACCGAGCCCGGCCCAGTCCGGAGGACCGATATCAGGTCAGGCGGGACAGCCGGCGCAGGCCACGCCAAAGCCGGCAAAGTAATATCAGCGTCGGGAATGCATCTGTTTCGTGTTGACAAATCCGCCGGCAGGGTGTTAGGAAAAAGGCCAGCCGCGAATCTTTTTCAACTCAAATGATCGGAATCGATGCCGAAGTGGTGGAATCTGGTAGACACGCTATCTTGAGGGGGTAGTGNNAAAAAAGTAAGGAGAGGGATGGGGATTGTCATGAAAAGACTGCTGGTACTGCTAATGATGTATCTCTTTTTAACCGGCTGTGGTGCTGCAGCCAGGCAATCCGAATTCTGGCAACACGAATCCATTTACTGGAACTGGAGTCATCTCTGGTTCAGCTGGTATGGTCATAAGCAAGCAGATTATGATGATGTTCTGAAAAGTCGGAAAGAAAAATGGTGGGGAATTCCCGTCTATGTTGAACCTCCTGTTAAAAAATAGCCTCAGATCGTAAGTGCTGAAAACTTCATGGTGATGGTTGAATTCCCATCAATCTGAGTACATTCCGGTTTACAACATTTTCGAAATCCTCTCTATCCATCGTAAGATGGTTAACCTTCTGCAGTTCGTGATAGGGGCTGCCGAAGGGAAAGTCACTTCCGAACAGGAGCCGCTTACTACCGTATCTTTCCAGAAACGATTCGATCTCTCGACTGGAAGCCAGCGCCGTATCCGCATAAATGGTCTCATCCTCCCAGACGCTTGAATGGAACAGGGCGTAAAATCCGCCATTGAGCATTCCCAAGTGGGGAATGATGATGGGGGTCCGCCCCTTGACCCGTTGGATGAAATAAAGGGTATTCTCAAATGATTCCTCAAGCAGGATGGGAAGCTGCAGGCGATAGGCTTCCTGAAGAAAGCTCTCGCAACTGGGATCGTCATAGTGATAAACGGGTTCGCATTCATGGCGGTGCCACTTGATCCCCCGGTATCCCTTTTTCAATTCCTCTTTTTTGAAATCATTCCAGACAAAATAATAGGCAAAAACATTCTGTTGCAGTTGCTGAAGGTCTAGGAGGTACTGATTGGCCATCTGACGGCATGTGATCCAGGATGATGTATCCTGAAAGTTATCATCATACCGGTTATAGATATCTTCAACAGGTGCAAAGAGGCACACCCCCTCAATGCCGCCTTTCCGCTGATAGCCCTTGATTTCTTCAAAAGGGAGGCTGACGTTCTGAATCCCGCAATGCATGTGAGAATCGATGACGACTGTGCTCATAAAACGATTGGCTACGGACAACTCCCCACCCACCGTCCGCTGATACGTTGCGTAACTTTCATCGGACCTGCATCAGGGCGATGCATGTTCAGATAAATGACGCCATCAAACCGGTTGCTCTTGTAAGTCATTTTACCGCTGCCGTCCATGGACCCCTCTCCCCCCTGGCACTTCATGGTCCAGGATACGCTGTCGCCTTCCGTTCTTGTATTCGAGATTTGACAGGTATGGTCCTGTTGAAGCATCTGCGGGATCTGTTGCCCGTCCTTCAGGCAATGTGTCGAAGAAACCGGTGTCATCTGATCGGAAGGGACACCCGGCATTTCCATCCGGATGGTGATTTCCCACAGCCCTTCCTGGATATTGGAGTCGGCAATGACCGGAGCGGTCCATAGCAGCAACAAAATGAGAATCATTCCCACTCGGATTTTTGCAATCATGACAACTTCCCTCCTTAATACTGATCCATGATCTGTTTGACCTTTTCCAGATAGCTTTTTCTCGCGGCATCATCGACATAGGGTACGGCTCCAAAGAACTGGTGTGCCAGAACGTTGATCCCGCAAAATTCATGGATACCTGTATCCGATGTTTTTTTCATCGCGACGAACATCCCGGATTTCTCATAAATATCTTGAGGAGTTCCCTGGGTATTGAAGACAATAACTTTTTTACCTGTTAGTAGCTTGACGATGCCGCTCGCATCAAGGCTATAGGCAAAACCATAACTGAACACCCGGTCAATATATCCTTTCATCATGGCCGGCAGGCCCGTCCACCACACCGGATGAATGATGGTCATGATGTCCGACCAGGCAATATAATTCTGTTCGGCTTTAATATCCGCAGGAATTTTTCCGGACTGAAAATCGGCAAGATCGCCAGCTTTGAGCACAGGATCAAAACCCAGCGCATACAGATCTCTGACGACGATGTCGTGCTTTTTGGCGGCCAGAACCTCCTCAACCTTATCCAGAATGGCATGACAAAAGCTCTTGGAATTGGGATGCGAATAAATAATGAGATGCTTCATGGTTGATCCCTCCTCTTTTTATTTATGGGTTATCATACTCATGAATCCGGTAAAAAAAGCAACATGAACGTGAAAAGACGCCAGCTGACTCCTTTTTCCCGGGAAAATAATGTATGCTTTCTTTTGTTAGAGAGGTTTTTCTTCCGGTAATGTTTCTCCTACAGCCAGGCGGCAGAGGTCACTGATCATCAGGTTGGTCAAGCCCGTCTCTTTGGCTTTTTTTCCGAGGGTTCGGTAACACATGGGACAGAGGTACACCATCGCCTCGGCGCCATGGTTCCTGGCATCCTGAATGTTCTTCTCCCGGAAAGGCTCAAAGTTCTTCCCCCGTGGAAAGAGTTTCAGATTCGGACCCGCCAATTCNNACACCGCAGCAGATGGCGTTGATACCATCGTATTGACGTTTCACCCGCTCCACGCCGATCATCGCAAAGATCTCGTCCAGAAGGGGGTCTTTTTCCGGGGTATAGCGGGAAGCGCAGGGACGCTGGTAGGCGACCTTCATATTAAGTTTTTTAATATCGCTCTTGTGCTCTTTCAGATAATCGCGCAGATGCTCAAATATCGAAACGGGCCGGAAGGGGAGTTTAATTCCGTATTCCGGGGCGATGCCTTTCAGCACCGCGTAGCAGTCATCATGAACGAAGACAATCTCCTTCGCCCCCGACTTGGCCAGATTATCCACCATCCCCTGCAGGCGATCCCGCATAATGGATTCGTCGCCCATGTGGGCAAACAATACGTTACAGAAGTAATGGCGTCCCTTGAGGAGCGGCAAACCTTCAAATAATTTACCTTGGAGTGCCCAGGGCATACTGCCTTCCATTACGCACAAAGACATGGCCCGCAGGGCCGGCGCCACCGGCTTCGGCTCTCCATCGGCCTTGAAACGGTCCGCCATCTGGGCACGCAGGGCCGGATCGGTAAAGTCCCCGGCTTCTTCCATTTTTTTCAGGATCAAATCAAAGGGTCTGGCGTCCTTCGGGCAATATTCGTTACAGGCGATACAGGTGACGCAATCGTAAAGCCAGTCCACCTTTTCGCCCTGAACCAGCTTTTTGAAGGCCTCGCCGCCGCTTTTCTTGTCAAAGGGCAGATAATAGCACCGGGCCAAACAGTCTCCGCAAAAATCGCATTGTTCTTCGTGAAACATCATGACTCCTTATTCTTTGGATATAATCGAATTTTAAGGCACGGTTTTGTCCTTGTACGCAGTAACTGGAACTACCGCAAAATTCAGGCTGGCTCTCGCAGGGTAGATTCTATAGCGGTCTATCAGAAAGAAGAGGCAAGATCATGATCTTGCCTNNCATGCCCATGAGCTTCTTGGCCATCTTCTTTTTCTTTTCGAAGTCCGTGAGAACGGTGAACATGAAGCGCTGGGTCTGGGGGGCACCGGCGCCGTGCCAGGTTCCCACGCCGTGAAGCCCGGACGCCCAGTGCTGGAGGAACTTGGCGACTTTGAGCCTTTTCTCTGCGGGGGCTGCGGCACCGAAGACCTTCTTCAGCACCGGTCCGACCTCCGGGTCCTCCAGGTCTTTCAATCTCGGCATGGTCACTACGAGCCCGCCGCCGATATCTCCCGCATTTTTAATGATTTCCCAGAATCCATGGGCGATGTTCAGCTTGGCAGCATTGCCAAA
>PMNM01000194.1:0-528 GCA_003161855.1 Syntrophaceae bacterium
CGGGATGAATTCAGTCTCCTGAAGACCCTGATTCTGAGTGCCGGTTATCGAGCGGAGCAGGCAGGCATCAAGGCGTCCAATACGGATATGTTGCATCCGGTCAATGATTTCACAGACCGGGAACAAACTTACAATGCCGACTCCTATGAAGTGGGTTTGACTTGGCTTGTCGGCCAGAAATCAAAGGTCTTTGCAAAATATGGCACCGTCTATCGCATCCCTTTCCTGGATGAAGTAGCCTCTTACAATGGCTTCGGAGGTACCTTGTTTAATAATAACCTTAAACAAGAAAAAGGAGTCAGTATGGAGGTGGGAACACAATTTTATCCTCTGGATAACCTGAAAATAGGAATGACCCTGTTCAGGATCGATATGGAAGATGAACTCTCGTGGTTCGCTACAGGTACGTATACAGGTTATAATAAAAATCAAGATAATACGCGCCACGATGGTGTGGAGGCTTCCCTGTCTTATCTTTGGGAAAAACGGGCCAGGCTCTACGGCAATTTCACCTATCATCTGGCTACC
>PMNM01000194.1:649-5065 GCA_003161855.1 Syntrophaceae bacterium
CCCATGCCGGGGATCACGTTTAAAGGAGGGCTTTCCTTTGCCTTCTAAGGGATGCGGGTCTCTGAAAAACCGTTTTCCCTTCCGCCTGGGGACGACCTCTTACATCATTCCGGCGGAACTCCTGCCAAACGTCAACTTTCTGGCAGACAAAGTGGATGACATTGAGCTGGTGCTGTTTGAATCGGATGAAATCACCAACCTGCCGGATGCCGCCACGGTAAAGGCGCTGAAGGAAGCGGCAGACCGTTTTGATCTGACCTACACCGTCCATCTGCCTCTCGACACTTGGATGGGACACCCAGAGGCTTCTGTCCGTCAGCAGTCTGTGGACAAATGCCTCCGCGTCATCGANNTTCTGTGGAGAGGCTCCTCCAGGCCGTTGATGCTCAGAGCCTGTGCGTGGAGCAGCTCGATTATCCTTATGATCTGATCGAAGATATTGTCAGGGACTATCAACTAAGCGTCTGTCTGGATATCGGACATCTCCTTCTTTACGGGATTGCGCCGGAAGATTATCTCGATCGTTACCTGCCGCGGACCCGGGTGCTCCATCTCCATGGGGTGGAGAAGGGGCATGACCACCGCAGCCTGGCCTTCTTGCCCGCCGGTTTACTGACCACCCTCATAGACCGGCTGGGCAGCGGGCCGCCAAAATCCCGGGTGTTGACGCTGGAAATATTTGATGAAGTGTCCTTCCATCAGTCGCTGGAAGTCCTGAGTCATTTTGTGTGAGGATTTTGTGCGGGATAAAGGTTCCCCCCTTGTCTTATATCAGTGGATGATCCCGTTGGATCAGGACAAGGGGGGGGACTGTCATTCCGTCGCTTCAGGAGTATTATCTTCCTTCTTTTTCTTTTTTTCCTTGCCCTCAGCGGTGGCTTCCTTTGACTTCTTGACTTTTCCGCTTTCCTGATCTTTCTTGGGAGCGTCCGCCTTTTCCTTGCCCTCAGCGGGGGCTCCCTTTGATTTTTTGTCTTTACTGCCTTTCTGATCTTCCTTGGGGGCCGCCGCCTTTTCCGCCTTGATCCTGGCCAGGTCTTCGGTCCTCTTTTCGTTGTCGGCAATCGCCTTCAGTCTGGTCTTTACGGCATTAATATCTGCACGCAATTTTTTAACGAGAACGTCTTTGTCGATCTTAGGAGATTCGATCCCCTTTTTAGACAGGTAAGACAGGCGATCTTCCAGCCTTCGTTCGAAAGATGCTTTTTGTTCCATTCGCGACTGCTTGTGCTTTGAGCCCATATTTCTTTCTCCCTCTCCGATTTACTTGTTTTTCTCCGGCAGTTCATAGAGTATGCAGCGCTTTCACTTTTCTGCCGGGTGGATGAATGCTGTGGATATACCTATCAGGGATTACGTCGAAAAGCTATCACATTTCAAACATTCCTCTCTTCGCGTGAATTTTTTCTCTTTATTTCAGGAGCAGAAACCAGAAGACAACCAGGACGATTCGGTAGATCCCGAAGGGGATGAAGGTGTGCGTTTTGATAAACTGGAGCAGAAATTTGATGGTCAGCAAAGCCACGACAAAGGCCGTGACGAAGCCAACCAGGAGATATTGAATCTGGTCGAAGGAAAATTGTGAGCCGCTCTTGATCAGATCATAACCTGTAGCCGCCAGCATGGTGGGAACGGCCAGCAGAAAGGTAAATTCCACAATGGTTTTTCTTTTCAGGCCGAGCCACAACCCGCCTAAAATCGTCGAGGCGGAACGGGACACCCCCGGAATCATGGCAACGGACTGGAACAGGCTGATGATCACGGCATGCTTGTAAGATATCTCCCGGATTTCACTGGTGGCATCTTCCTTTTCCCGGTACCAGTATTCAAAGGCAACAATGAAAATGCCGCCGATCAGCAGGGAACAGAGAACCACGGTTTCTGAGCCCAGCAGATAACCTTTGATCAACTTGTAAAGCGTCAGCCCCAGAACCCCGGTGGGAATAAAGGCCACCGCCAGCCTCTTGATCACCTCAAAATCCACCAGCAGGCTCCGCCAGTAAAGAACCACCACGGATAAGATGGTTCCCACCTGGATGGCGATCTCAAAACTCTTCAGAAATTCTGTGTGCTTGAGACCCATGAGATGGGATGCCAGAATCATGTGGCCCGTGGAAGAAATGGGCAGAAACTCGGAAATGCCCTGCACGATTCCAAGGATGAATGCGGTAATGAAATCCATGCGCTCCTTTTTCGCGTTTTGGTGTAATTGTCAACAGAATATTTTGACTTCTCTGCCGGGAATCGGTTATAAGAAATCAAAAATGATAGGGGAGTGACCATGATCAAACCTTTTACCTTTACCGGGGCCAGAAAGATTGTTTTCGGAACGGGGTCCTTTGCAAAACTGGCGGAACATATCCAGGCGCTGAGAAGCCGTCGTCCCCTGGTTGTGCTTGATAAAAATCTGGCAGAGGCCGGATTCCATAAAAAGGTGGCTGACGTTCTCGGTCAAAGCGGCCTGAAGGTCAGCTTTTTCGACAAGGCTGAACCCGAGCCGAGGCTGGAACTGGCCGATGAAGGAGCGAAAATCGCCCGGAAGGGAAAATGCGACCTGGTCGTGGGCATTGGCGGGGGAAGCGCCATGGATCTGGCCAAGGCCATCGCCGCTGTGGCCGGTAACGGGGGAAAAGCAGTGGATTACCTCGGCTTGAATAAAGTGCCCGGTCCCGGTTTACCCACTATCATGATTCCCACGACGGCCGGAACGGGCAGCGAAGTGACCTTCACGGCGGTGTTCGTCCGTCAGAATCTGAAAAAAAAGGAAGGGATGAACAGTCCCTATCTCTATCCCGATGTCGCCCTTCTNNTCGACCAACGCCTCGCCCATGAGTGAGATGATCTCGCTGGAGGCGATCCAGTTGATCTCAGACAACCTGAGAGCTTGTGTTCATAACGGCCTTGATTTAGAGGCCAGAGAGCAGATGCTGCTCGGCAGCCTGTATGCCGGTCTCGGGCTGGCGAATGGCGGTGTCACTGCCGTTCATTCCCTGTCCTATCCTCTGGGTGGGAAATACGGCGTTCCCCATGGTCTGGCCAATACGCTCCTGCTGCCCCATGTGATGGCCTTCAACCTGCCGGGGAATCTTGAAAAATTTGCCGTCNNTCGCTGATTGAGGACTGCGGTGTCTATACGACTCTGGAGGATCTCAATATTCCCAAGGAAGCCTTTCCGGAACTGGCGAAAGTGGCCATGACGGTGGCCAGACCCCTGGCGAACAACCCCCGGAAACTGACTCTGGACGACGCGATTGAAATATACGAAGAAGCTTATTGACGATATGGCAGAAAGGCCATATGCTTTGTGGCGCTTCATCCTTCGTCGTCTGAAATCATAAAGAAAATGGAGGAAACGGTATGGCGGGTGCGGAACTGATCGGTAAAGAAGAGATGAAAGAAGTCATGGACGTCATGGAGACGGGCGTCCTGATGCGATATGGTTTTGACAAGGAACGGAAGGGGATTTTCAAGGTCCGGCAATTTGAGGAGGAGTTCGCAAAATACTGCGGGGTCCGGTACGCCCTGGGAGTCACGTCCGGTTCGTCGGCCCTCAAGGTTGCGTTGACGGCGATGGATATCTGCCCCGGCGATGAAGTGATTGTCCCGGCTTTTACCTTTCTGGCGTCCTATGAAGCGGTCCTGGAAGTTGGGGCCATTCCCGTAATGGCCGATATAGATGCGACGCTGAATATCGATCCCGCCAGTATCGAGAAGAGGATAACGCCCCGTACCAAGGCGATCATGCCTGTTCACATGTGCGGTTCCGGGGCGCACATCGATCAAATCATGGAACTGGCCAAAGTTTACCATCTGATGGTGCTGGAGGACAACGCCCAGGGCTGCGGCGGCAGCTACAGGAGCAAGAAGCTGGGAACCTTTGGTGATATGGGGATATTCAGCTTTGATTATTATAAAACACTGACGACCGGTGAAGGCGGGATGGTGGTGACGGATAATAAACACCTGTACGACCGGGCCGAATGGTATCACGACCACGGCCATGATCATAATCCCAAGGTCAGCCGCGCCATGGAAGGCCGGACGATTCTCGGTTTCAATTACCGGATGAACGAACTCCAGGGCGCGCTGGGCCTGGCACAGCTTCGCAAGCTTGACTGGCTCATCGCCGAGCAGAAGAAAAACAAGCAGGTGATCAAGAGTATGCTCAGTGCCGTTCTGGGTGTCAAATTCCGGGAACTGCCCGATCCGGAAGGCGATACGGCAACCTTCCTGGCCTTTAACCTGCCCGATCAAGCCACGGCGGCAAGGTTCCAGAAGGCTCTCGGCGAAAACGGCGTCGATACGGTCTGCTTTAAGAACAATTCCTGGCACTATGTGCCCAACTGGGAGCATTTCCAGGCCTGGTCCACGGCAAACTCCCAGCGCTTCCCCTTTACCAATCCGCTGTACCGGGGC
>PMNM01000030.1 GCA_003161855.1 Syntrophaceae bacterium
TCCATGAACGCATGATGCCTTCATCATAGTCAGCCGTTCTCCATTGGGGTGGACCGTTCAAAGCATAGTGTACCGTGAATATTGTCTGCTCATGGTAATTGAAGTTCTTTATTCTTTTAACCAGATCCTTGTCGGGAATATGGTCCTCACCGATAAGGTTGATGAATGTTGGCACAACGGTTATATTGCTGACGATCTTCTTTGCCGTGATTTCCTGGTTGGGATAAATGGAGTCTTCGTGGAGTATCACCCCCTGCGCTTCCCCGTTTTTCATGATGATCTTCTTTACCGGACAGCAGGTCATGATCTTGACGCCGTTGTCCACGTTTGCCTGGATGAGGGCATGAGTCACAGCATGGGAGCCCCCCTTAGCCGTGGTGAGCGGGAAGAAGGATCCTGAAAGCAGTCCCAGCAGGGAACCGATCGCGCCGATCTGCGGATGTATGGGCGGAAACCCAATGATCCATTCCATGGCCTGCACCATGGTCTTGATGTGGTCCGATTCAAACATGGCATCCATGACCTCGAAGCCGTTCATTTTCATGAACTGCTCGCCGGTCATATTTTTGCCCAGGTGCTTGAAGAAGCGGCCCATGAAATCGGAAAAAGCCTGCATGGTTTCTGATGTGGGGGCTGTGTACATGAACCGATGTACGATGTCGGTAAAATCCAGCATCTGCGGGTACAGAAACTCCAGTGCATTTTCTAAAAGGGCACGGTCCTGTTTAGAATGCTTTCCCCAGTTTTCCATGGTGTCATAGGGGTTGGAGGCGATGAGGGCATTCGTGCCATCGAGAAACGGCTTCCCCCAGACATAGGATGTGTTCCTCAGTTCAAGTCCATATTTTTCCAGTTCCAGATCCTGCATCGGCGGTCCGAAACCTGTGGCCAGCATTGTCGCGTGAAGATTATAGAGGAATCCCGGAATGCCCGGCTCGCTGGTGTCACAATGGGCCCCGCATTCGCCCCTGGCTTCAAGGACGAGAGTTTTCAGGCCTGCCTTTCCTAGGTAGGCGGAGCAACAGAGGCCGTTGATGCCTCCTCCTATAACGATAACATCATAATCGGACATGTTTATACCTCCTTCGCTACGGCCGCGCTTGAAGAAAGCGACCCTGGCTCACGGTGATATACCCTGCCGCCGGTCATGCACTGTTCATATGCGGCGTTAACTTTTTCTACGAGATTTCCTTCATGTTTAAATTTATTCCTGTTCATAAGATAGATCAGATACTGGGGCAAATTTTTAATGGCAAAAAAAAGCATGGACGGGCAAAAAATGGCCTTCATGATGCCGCCGATATCTTCCGGGTGGAATGTAATTTTAAACTCCCAGGTGACCGGGCTTTGCATATTTCCTATGATGAGCATATTCCCCGTTTCAGGATCCTTTAAGGTTTTGCAATACCTGAAATCCATGATAATCTCTTGTTTCCCCAAACCTCTTGACCAAAGTTTCATAATATCACCCCTTTGTGTATTTTATGGAACCGACGCGTCATGTCTGATGACTAATATTAAAAACTGATATTTGTCAAGAAAAAACGTTCAGGCGGCCTCTTTATAATTAATCTCTGATAAAACATCGTTTATTCGTGCTTGAACTGCGGGAATTCGGTCTTGTAGTCAAGGAAGTTTTGGTCATTATGTTTATGGGAGGGCGTTTGCGCACGAGGATGATGGACAGCCGATATCACGTCTCGATGGTCGTGCAGCCAAGGTCTTTTGCACCGCCTTTCGAACAGCTTACTTGAAATCGACGCGGTCGTTGATTCTACGAAGGACATCTTCCTGGTAGTCAGGATTGGTAAGGGTGATCCGTACCGCCTGATTGGGGCAGAAACGAGCGCATCTCCCGCATCCGCGGCAAGCCGCTGAGTGCACGGCCTTGCCGTTTTCCATTGTGATCGCCTTGACAAAACAGTTTTGGGCACAGGTGCCGCAGCCCTGGCAGTCATCGGTAACCTCGATGGTCAATCCTTCCAGGCGGGGAAATATCGTATCGAGCTGGTCGGGCGGGAGGTGCCGGTAATAGGCCATCATGCAGCAGCAGGGGCAGCAGAAACAGACGCTCAGGAGTTTTTTTTCATCCGGAATAAGGAAGGCAAAGTTATCGAACCGCACCTTGCCGACGAGCGGTACCAGGCCGGCGTCGAGCGCCTTTTCGAGGTGACGCAAGGCCTCCGGCGCGTCCACGCGACGGCTGATCTGGGGCGGCATCTGCAGGGCGCTTTCGCCCATGAAAAGGCATCCGATGTTGAGGGGATGATCCTGGCAGTCCCGTGCCGTACGGCATAGGCAACGATTCATGATGACATGGTAGGGCGACTGTTCGATGTACGCGGCGATCACCTCGGCGGGCATGGGGATGCTTTGGGAGCGCAGGGTTTCATTGATAGGGAGGTAGGTGATGGTGCTCTTGCGCCGGTCCATCCAGGGGTGAATGTCCCGCAGCAGGGGGATATGCCCCAGGAAAAAGGGCCACTCAATGGCACGATGACCGGGTCTAAACAAGGATTTGTGCTGCATCACCCACGCAACGAATGACTGCTTCAGACTCATATGCCTCCTGTCAGAGATTGCACCGGTGCGATCAGTGCATCATGAAATAATCGTTTATATCTTCACACCAAGCATATACCCTGTCAAGTCAATTAAGATTCACAGCATTGTCGGCTGTTCCTATTTGGGCCGATACACCCCTTGATGAAATTATCTTCCATGCCGATGGGCGCGGGTTCAATGCCCCGGAAACGATTGTGAGTGATGATCAGGGCATCGGGAACATAGAGAAAAGTATAGGGTTGATCTTCCGCGAGGATTTCCTGAAAACGGTCATAATATTTTTTTCTTTCCTTCTGGTCGAAGGTGCTGCGTCCTTTTACCAGCATTTCGTCCGCTTCCGGATT
>PMNM01000022.1:0-194 GCA_003161855.1 Syntrophaceae bacterium
TATTCGATGAGCCTGGTAGAGTCTGGAGAGCTGAATGTCAGGACCAGCATCAATCCTCGAGGTGCGCTTATGACGCTCTTTCCCGGCGGCTACGATCAATCGGGTGGAGATGAAGTTCAAGTGGCAATCCTACAACTTGCCAAAAGAAATAAAGCGACCAAGGGAAAAGGGAAAACAGGAAAAGCCAAAGAGGA
>PMNM01000022.1:209-3399 GCA_003161855.1 Syntrophaceae bacterium
GAAAATCACCTGAACTTTTTTGAAAACAAAAGCTGGTAAGTGGTTCTCAAAAATCACCACTTACCAGCCACTTACCGTTTTTTTACTCACCACTTACCAACCCATTTACCTGGTGCCTCCAGGAAGCTCACAGAACAAAGTAATTGCTGTACACGTAATAAACAACGTTTACGATGAAAAGGCGTTCCTGTTAGGAATTTTCTTTTTCCTTTTGCTGTTAGAACAGGGACTTCTGGTCTCGCCGGAACACATCCGGAAGAGCTTGGCCGGGTCGATAATGCTGCCAGCGATGGCTTAGAAATTGAACTGCATCTTCATACCGCGACAGAGGGAGAGCAGAATAGATATGGACGCCGAACTCTCGCTTGAATTCCATCTGAGCGTTCTTATACGCCTCGGCCTTACCAATCTTTGAGCGGTTGGCCTCATACATGGCCGTCCCGACAGCCACGATCATTTCGCCGATGGTCTGGGCCTGATTGTCGTAGATGGTCGCCTCGCCGATAACCTTGGCTTCGATGCGGTCGACGCGTCCGCCGAGGTCGCCCAACGTAAGGCCGACGCTGGCGAGATCCTTGTCCAGTTTACCGTTCAGGGCCTCAACCTTTCGCCGCAGTTCCTGGAACTGTGACATCAACTCATACAGCGCGCGCTCTTCCTGGGGCAGGTGGGTNNACTTCGATCATTCCCAGCCAGAACGGTAACGCTTCCAAGTCCAAGAAACCGACCTCTTGCTTGCGAGTTGATCCCTGGTAATCAGTATCCGCGACCATGACAACGTAATGCTCTGAAATTGCCTCGTTTCCCTGTATGCGTCGGCGCTGTCCTGCCAGATCCACACCCATTTGCTCGCATAAGTGATCAAGTCGAACGTACCACCGTCGGTTATTCGCCAGGAAGGCTATATGCTTCACGTCATAAAATTCAAAAGAAAAGGTATCAGTTATTTCAGGCATTTTTGTTCTCCTTATTTCCGCATTTCTGGAAGATGTTAGGATATATGTCTTATCATGTCTGGGATACGAAAGCAAAATAAAGTTTCTTACTCCTGCGCCGGAATATGGAGATGATAAGACATACGTCACATCATCTCCGATGGCAAGATTTTCATGTCTATCCAGATCTCCAGTTGATTAATCCTTACGATTTGCGATCAAAGGGTATGGCATAATTTCGCCCCTTTGTCACTAAGAAGTCTTGCGATGGGGTACCTTGCGAATGCTTGCCGCTAGGGCATCAAATACATCTGCGGCATTAAGAACATCTTGATGATCAAGTATAACGGATAACTCTTTTGCAACCTGGTCGAGGTTACCGTCAGATTTGCTTTGTTTGCTCAATGGTCCGAGCAGTGATGTTATCCTGTCGGCGAGTTTGTGGCGAACTTCTGTGTCCGTGGGCGAACTGCGTGGCTTGCTTTTATTCTTTTGCCCGGGCTGTTCTCCTTCCAAAACCTGGCCCCAGCGTTCTTGAATAGCCTTCTGGACCATCTCTTGTTGATGATCTTTCGGCTCCAGAACTATCTCCCGTAAGGCGCCCTCCGGAAGACGATACAGGGTAGCCAGGTACAAGAGGTGATCGTCCAGGGTCAAGATGCGCAAATGACGGTACAGTACCGAACGGGAGCAGCCGGTAACCCGTTCGATCTCCGGCCAGGTGCCAGATGGCAGCCGGTTTACCTGTAGGGCTCGCCGGTAATAGGCCATCTCTTCCTCGTTCTCTTCCGGGTAAATATCCTGACTTTCGAGGATCATTGTGGCAACAGCTTTCCCCATCTCGACAGCACAGAGGTCTTCGCGCAGGAAATTCTCAGCAACCTGCCGTTGCCGGCTGGCGCCAGGTTCCACCGATACCTTCAGCAATGGTTCTTCTTGCATTTGGCGCGCGACCGCCTCCAGCGCCAGGGACCAGAAACGTCTTTCGCCTGTTTCCAGCACGAACACAGGCCCGCCATCAGCATCGACCCACACCCCGGTGGCCGGCTCAATCTGGCGTTCGTTCAGGATGGATTGTCCCAGTAAGCGNNCGGGCCTGGTAGCGATCGGGCACGATCTTGCTTAATGGGATTGAAATGACATCCGGATTTTGAAGGTCAGAAGAAGGCATAGGTCATTTCCGTCAAAAAATGGAATGGTCCCTCTATCCGCAGTAAAACTGGAAGGAATGGGGAAATTTCATCATAAAGTTAATATACGCTCCGAAGTAGTCCAATTGGCACACATCGCCGTCGCTATATGCAAAGTATACCATAATTCCGTTTATTCGGCGCTAACCTTAAATTTTGTGGTAATATATTGACTTAATCTAAGAAATGAGTAAAAATGGGTATTATAGAGAGGCGCCTATGGCTACCCCACGTACAGATCCGTTCAGAACAGATCTTGCTCGGCTAGGATTGCAGGAAGATCCCTTCCAGCTCTCAGCGGACCCCCGATTTCTCTACCTCGGCGAAGAGCACCAGGAAGTTTACAAGACTATCCAGGCGGTCATTATTAAACGCCGCGGCCTTGCCCTGGTCACCGGAAAGCCCGGTACGGGCAAGTCCTCGTTGGCCCGCTATACCTATGATCGGCTGTTCGGGAGGGACGGCATTGACGTCGCTTACATCGATACATCCAACTTTGACACGCGCGCGGCCGCCGCCAGAAAAATTGGCATGAGCTTTAACACCCTGAATATTGAGCTCGGGCGCTCGTATAGTGATCAGATGGAAAATTTCAAGCTGCAGGTTGTACAGGCTAACAAGCAGGGNNGCCGTAAAAAACTTCTACCGTTATCCATCCATCAGTTCCAGGTTATATACCATCCAGTCCCTCAATCCCGTTTCGTACGAGACGACCTTGCAGATGGTCGGGTTTCGTCTCCAGGTGGCCGGGCGTTCCATGCCGTTATTTAGCGAGGATGCTCTCAGAAGACTCTACGAATTATCGACCGGTATACCCAGAGAAATTGTCATCGTCGGCGCCATGGCGATCGACAGGCTCGTTGACACGGGCGGGAACTCGGTGGATATTGCCCTGATGAGCCTGGTGGCCGAGGACTACCTGGAAATAAGATCGCAGAGGCTTAGTCAATGACCGATAAAACGAATTCAACACCACCGCGACGAGCCGCATGGCTTGAGCTATACACTGTGCAGAAATCCCGTGCTACTCAGGCGGCCCGTGTTGCAGACCGAGGCAGGCCCCCC
>PMNM01000102.1:0-4346 GCA_003161855.1 Syntrophaceae bacterium
ATGCTGACCCAGACGATGAAACTGAAGCGGCAGGTGGTCCTGACCAAATACATGGATCAGATCGAAGCGCTGTATAAATAGGAAATATCTCTTTGATTATCAATGGATTGCCTGTTCAATAAAGGACGAGCAGTCCCTGATTTTACGCCCGCTGAGAAGCATAATTTTTTACCGATCATTTTCACGATAATTTTATTGAATCGGGGAAGCGGTTGTGGTATGAGTTATCCGTTATCTCGTTGACAACGGGCGTTCAAAATTATATAGGCAGCGGCAGAAAATGACCTTTCCTGATACAGGCATTGGAATATGACTGACAGTCCGGGCAGTAGATCATCCTTCAAAAAGCCTCATCCCCTGTCCACCGGGGATTGTTTCCTTAGTATTCAACAAATCAAGATAAAATTTAATCTCAGAGACCTCGCGGAAGAGACGTCCAGTCCCTATCCCGATGCACAGGTCCCTTTGATTTAGTAAAGCCTTAGTTTTTCAGGATGTAGCCATAACCGCGGAAATCACGGGGACGATCAGCCTTCAGGGATGTCGGCCTACTGAGTTCCGGAATCATATAAGGAGGAGAACATGGAAAAGGTACCACAGAAGTTGGACAAGACGAGAAAAGAGTATTATGCAGGCGCTACCATTGCAAAATTCGGGAAGAGAAAACCCGATTTTTCGGGCATGGGGAAAAAAATCAAAAACCCGTTTAAAAATTTGAGGGAAGTGGTCTGTGTCGAGGCCTGCCGGACGCCCTACGGTGTATTTGGCGGCGCCCTGAAGGACTTTGACGCCCCCCAGCTTGGAGCGCTGGCCATCAAGGAATGCCTGAGACGAACGGGCGGCAAGGTCAAAGGCGAGGATATTGATTATGTCATCATGGGCCAGGTTGTGCCTGCGGGCTGCGGCCAGGTTCCCAGCCGTCAGGCCACCCTGCTGGCTGGTTTGCCGGAAAGCGTCCCCTCTATCACCGTCAACAAGGTTTGCTCGTCGGGAATCAAAACCATTGACCTCGCTGTTCAGATGATTCAGACCGGTAGGGCCGAAATCGTTATCGCCGGCGGCCAGGAGAGCATGAGCAACTGCCCATATTCGCTTCCTGATATGCGTTGGGGAAACCGCATGGGACTCCCGAACGGACGTTTGGTAGACTTGATGGTTTACGACGGGCTTTGGGACGCCTTCTACAACCGCCACATGGCCATTCACGGTTCCGAAACGGCCGATGAGTTCGGCTTCACCCGCCAGGATCAGGATGAGTGGGCTTACCAGTCTCAGACCCGGGCCGTCGCGGCCATGAAAGCGGGTCGGCTCGACGACGAGATCTTCCCCGTGGAGATAAAGAAGGGAAAAGAAGTCATTGTTTTTGACAAGGACGAAGGACCAAGGCCAGGGACGACGATCGAAGGTCTGGCGAAACTGCCCCCCGTCTTCAATCACAAGAGCACCGTGACGGGAGAACTTGGCAGTGTAACGGCGGGCAATGCCCCCGGCGTCAACGACGGCGGCGACGTCTGTATGCTGATGAGCAGGGAGATGGCCGACAAGCTGGGAATGAAGCCCCTCTTCACTATCCTCGATTACGCCGAAGTCTCCCAGCCGACGAAGGATATCGCCACCGTTCCTGGTCTTTCCATCAAGAAAATTCTCGACCAGAATGACATGACCGTCGATCAGCTCAATATAATCGAAATCAACGAGGCCTTCGCGGCCGTGGCCATCGTCAGCGCCCGCACGATTTTGGGAATGTCCAAAGAAGAGATGTTTAAGAAGGTGAATCCCAACGGCAGCGCTATTGCCTATGGCCATCCCATCGGCGCCACAGGGGCACGGATTCTGATGACCCTGGGCTACGAACTGCGGCGGCGGGGCGGAGGCATCGGTGTGTGCGGCATCTGTTCCGGCCACGCCCAGGGCGACGCGATGTTGATCAAAGTATGACGGCATTGTGAAAAGTCCATATGCAGCGTTGCGCTGCGTCCTTCGTCATTGCGGCGTACGTCTCTGTACGCCTCACTCCTCAAGGACTTGCGCGCCTTGCCTCTGGAGCTTTTTACTTCGCCGCCTTTACCCTGAAGTTTTAAGAATTCAGCAAGGTATAAACAATCAGGCAAAAGCCTAAGAATTTGAAAGGAGAGGTTCAAATGAGAGAAGCAGTAATTGTAAGTGGAGCGAGAACTGCCGTGGGTGAATTTGGTGGTTCCTTAAAAGGGGTGTCCGTGGTGGAATTGGGTAGACTCGTCATCAAAGAGGCCATTAAGCGCGCGGGTCTGCGTCCAGCGATCAGTGATTTTATCAAGTCATGCCGCCCCAAAGTATTTGGTGATTTTGACATGACGGAAGTTCAAAAAAAGGGTTATGACTATGACAGTTCATTGAAGCCTGTTTATATCGATGAAGTGATCATGGGGAACGTCCTGAATGCCGGTTGCGGCCAGAATCCCGCGAGACAGTCGGCGATTTTTGCCGGTCTTCCCGAGGAAACCAACGTCTTCACCGTGCAGAAGGTTTGTGCATCGGGGATGAAAGCCATTGCCCTGGCGGCACAGGTGATTAAGGCCGGTGATGCAGACATCATCGTTGCTGGGGGTATGGAAAATATGAGCAATGTACCCTATGCGTTGCCCAATGCACGCTGGGGATACCGGATGAACATGCCTTATGGTCAGGTGACCGATCTGATGGTTCATGATGGACTCTGGGAGATCTTCAATAGTTACCACATGGGTTTTACGGCAGAAAATATTGCGGAAAAATACGGCATCAGCAGAGAGGAACAAGATAAGCTGGCCTATGAAAGCCACCGGCGGGCCAGAGCAGCTATTGCCAGCGGTGCGGTTGCTGATGAAATCGTTTCCGTGGTAATTCCTCAGAAGAAGGGCGATCCCAAAATTTTCAACATCGATGAACGTCCCATGGATACAACCCTGGAAAAGATGGGCAAGCTGGCGCCGGTCTTCAAGAAGACAGGTACCGTGACAGCAGGAAACGCCTCCGGTATCAACGACGGCGCCACGGCCGTGGTCGTTATGAGTGCTGAAAAGGCTAAAGCATTGGGTCTGAAGCCGTTGGCGAAGATCAAGGGATTTGCCTCCGGCGGTGTGGATCCCGCGTACATGGGGCTCGGCCCGATCCCGGCGACGCGGAAGCTGTTTAAAAAACTCGGCATCACGATGAAGGATATCGGACTGATCGAACTCAATGAGGCATTCGCGGTTCAGGCCCTCGGCTGTATCAAGGAACTCGGTGTGGATCTGGATAAATGTAATCTCAACGGCAGCGGGATCTCCATAGGTCACCCCATCGGCAACACCGGCGCTCGGATCACTTACACCCTGGCCATGCAGATGAAGAAGAAGGGCGTGAACCTGGGTCTGGCCTCCCTGTGTATCGGCGGTGGACAGGGGATGTCCATTGTTCTGGAGGCGGTATAAAGCTTTGAATAACCGGGGCGGTTTGTGCCGCCCCACAATATTTAGTGAAGGAGGGTGGAAAATGGCAGTAAAAACATTTGGTGTGATCGGAGCCGGTCAAATGGGAAACGGTATTGCCCAGGTTGCAGCTAACCCCGGCGGACTCAATGTTATTATGAACGACATTTCCGATCAATTTGTTGACAGGGGATTTGACTCGATTTCAAAGAACCTGGACAGGCTGGTGGCCAAGGAAAAGATTACAGCCGATCAAAAAAAGGAAATCCTGGGCCGGATTAAAAAGAGTACCAACCTGGAAGATATGAAAAATGCCGATTTTGTCGTTGAGGCCGCCGTGGAGCGGGAAGATCTCAAACTGAATATCTTCAAAAAGCTTGATGAAGTCTGCAAACCCGGTGTAATCTTGGCTACCAATACATCGTCGATCCCCATTACGAGGATTGCCGGTGCTACGAAGCGGCCCGACAAGGTCATCGGGATGCACTTCATGAACCCGGTTCCCGTGATGAGGCTCGTGGAGATCATCAGGGGATTGGCGACATCGCAGGCTACCTATGATCTGACGGAAAGCCTTACCAAACAGTTCGGCAAAGTTCCGGTGGAGTGCAACGATTTCCCCGGCTTCATTTCCAACCGGATTCTCATGCCCATGATCAATGAGGCTGTTTATGCTCTCTTTGAAGGGGTGGGTACAGCGAAGGCGATTGATGACATCATGGTGCTCGGGATGAATCACCCCATGGGACCCCTGGCATTGGCTGACCTGATCGGCCTGGATACCTGNNCAAGTAAATTCGGTAAGGGGAAATCCTTTTGATCGGATATTTGGCGGATGGGGGACAGATTTAAATCCTGTCCCACCATTCGGGGGTTTTTATAGAAGTGAACGATTTTTTTCGAAAAGGGGGAATCGAC
>PMNM01000102.1:4375-4608 GCA_003161855.1 Syntrophaceae bacterium
GCCCTTGCTTTTATGGAGCTGGGGCATGAAACCCTGAGGGCCCTTGAAACCCTGCCTAAGCCATCGATTGCAGCCGTCAACGGTTTTGCTCTGGGTGGCGGTACGGAGATTTCCATGGCTTGCGATATGCGTTTCGCCTCGGAAGCGGCGAAATTCGGGCAGCCGGAGATCCTCATCGGTCTCATCCCCGGATGGGGCGGGACCCAGCGGCTTCCCCGCCTGATCGGTGCGGG
>PMNM01000102.1:4630-16183 GCA_003161855.1 Syntrophaceae bacterium
TGCTGCGCCCAGTGCTTCAGCACCGACGACCAGAAGGAAGGCATGGGGGCGTTTCTGGAGAAGCGGAAACCCGCTTTCAAGGGCTGTTAATTAGAATTTGCAACTCGTGATAATGATCCCCTCCTCCGGTTGGGGAGGGGACTTAAATACTCTTTCACGCGGCGCGGCTGTCAGCAGTGTTCCATTTGACGATATTCAACACATTATTATGTAAAGGGGGGTACCGGCGATGAATTTTGGACTGACTGAAGAGCAGCAAATGTTATGCTTTAAACCCCCCAAACCGTGAGAAAATTCTCGCTTTTTCATCATGGGGAAATTCTTGAGTTAATTAAGACAACCCCGCTGGATGGAATCGTAGTAGTCAGTAAAACAAAAACAAAAATTAGGAGGGATTGGAAATGGCACATTCTAATTGGTTGTATCAAACTCGCGACATTACGTTCCAGATTAAAGAATGGCTCAGCATGGATAAGCTCTTGACCCTTGACGCTTACAAAGAATTCTACGGGATTGACGACATCGATAATTTCCTCGATGTCAACAATAAAGTCTGCCGCGACTTGATGTGTCCGGCCAACAAAGATGCCGATGAGCCCGGCGCGAAGTATGTGGGCGGTAATGAACATGCGGTTGTCACCCCCGACTCGTTCAAGAAAGTTTATAAAGCCGTCCAGGAGGCGTCGGTAGCACAGCAGTTTGGTTTCCGCGGCGAAGGTAAAATACCGCTGGCTTGGTACGCTCCGATTCTGGAAATGCAGACTGCCGCATCACCGTCGATCGTCATGTTCTGGTGTCTGACCCAGGGTGCTATCACCGTGCTCCAGGAATATGGCACCCAAAAGCAACAGGACTTGTTTATGCCCAAGATGATATCCGGTGAATGGTGCGGTACCATGGGCCTGACCGAACCCGGCGCAGGCTCCGAGGTCGGCGCGGTTCAAAGCAAGGCATTCCCCACCGACACTCCCGGCAAGTATAAGCTCACAGGTACGAAATGCTTCATCACCTCCGGAGACCATGACCTGGCGGAAAACATTATCCACCTGATGCTGGCCAAGACACCGGGCGCCAAAGAAGGCACCGCCGGTATTTCCCTCTTCCTGGTGCCCAAGTTCTGGGTCAACGAGGATGGCTCTGTGGGTGCCTGGAATGACGTAACCACCATGAATATTGAGCACAAACTGGGCATTCACGGTTCTTCTACCTGTACTCTGTCCATGGGTGAAAACAATAACTGTTACGGTTGGATGGTAGGCGAAAAAGAAGTGGTAGACGGCAAAGCCGTAGGTATGAAGCAGATGTTCGCGTATATGAACGAAGAACGTCTGAACACCGGATTATTCTCCCTGGGATGCATTGGAGCAGCCTATTATGCAGCTCTGGATTATACGAAGGTGCGGGTGCAGAGCAAACACTCCACCAATCCCAAGGGACCCAGCGTCAGGATCATCGAGCACGAAGACGTCCGCCGCATGCTGTTGTTCCAGAAATCCATTATGGAGGCCTGCCGGGCGTTGATTTACCAGTCCTATCTCTACCGCGACCTGTCTGTGGATGCTGCCACGCCGGAAGAGAGGGCCTATTATGACGACATGTTTTCAATCAACAACCCTCTGTGCAAGGCCTATGCGTCCGACATGGCCAGGCGTACAACCGAGGAGGCGATCCAATGCCACGGCGGCTACGGCTTCATGGAAGAGTATGCCGCGGCGGAACTGTACCGGGACGTCGTGATCTACGGTATCTGGGAAGGCACAAACTTCATCCAGGCCCAGGACTATACGGGCCGCAAGTTCACCATGAAGGACGGCGCACCGTTCCAGAGATGGGTGGCAGAAATCAACGAATTCGTTGCCAGCAAGAAGACCGACGAATTTGCGGCAGAATTCGCAATGATGGCGGATGCCATGGTTGCTTTTAAAGATATTGTCGACATGAATGCGGCCTGGACGACTGGCGATAGGCAGATGAAACAGCTCTTCGCTACCCGGACCATGCATGCAGGCGCGAGAGTTTACTGCGGCAAGCTGTTGCTCGACCAGGCCATCCTGGCGGCCGCGAAGCTCAAAAAACTGGGTGATGACCACTTCGATGCCAATTTCTACAAGGGCAAAATCGCCAGCGCCAAGTTCTATATCATGAATCATGTCACCGATATCTTCGGATATGAGAAGTCTATGAAGTGCGGCGACCGAAGCTCTATCGACATCCCTGAAGCAAGTTTCATGTAGTTCAAGTGAACCCTGCTTAAGGGCAGGAAGATTCTAAGTGTGAACAGCTAGAGCGGAATAAAATTCCGCTCTAGCTAATTGCGCGAAAGAAAGAGTCCAGCTCGGCAAACCAATTTCAACCTTCCAGTCCATTCAGTTCAAACTGGCCGACATGGCGACGGAGCTGGATGCGGCGGAGCTGATGCTCCTCCGGGCCGCCTAGATGGAAAATAACCATCTGGACTATGAGAAAGAGTCGGCCATGGCCAAGATGGACGCCATCGAAGGCGTCCAGATCTTCGGCGGCGGCTACGGCTACTGCAAGGAATACCCCGCTGAGAGGCACATGCGCGATGCCAAGATCTGCCAGATCTATGAAGGTACCAATGAAATTCAGAGAGTGGTTATTGCGCGCAAACTCCTGGGTGCAAGATAACACGGGATAGAGAAAAAATTCTTATTACAGGGGCGGGTTCTTACCCGCCCCTGTACTTTTCATCATAAGGGAAATGTTATGCACCCGGAACTGATTGATACGCTGGCCATCAAAAATAAATCTAAAATCATTTTCCTCATTATGGATGGACTGGGCGGTCTGCCCAAGCCGGGCGGCCATGAAACGGAACTGGAAACGGCGAGAACCCCCCATCTGGACGCACTGGCGAAGAAGTCCGTCTGCGGCCTTCTGGATCCGGTGGGTTACGGCATTACGCCGGGAAGCGGCCCCGCCCATTTTTCACTCTTCGGCTATGATCCTGTGAAAAATAACATCGGCCGGGGGATTCTGGAAGGTGCAGGGATTGATTTTCCCATGACGGATAGGGACCTGCTGGTGAGAATCAATTTTGCCACCGTTGATAAAAACGGTCTGGTCGTCGATCGGCGCGCCGGTCGCATTGATAATGAAACTAATCGACGGGTGTGCCGGAAACTTCAGGATCATGTTCGTCTCGATAAAGGCGTAGAGGTAATGTTTGAATCCGTACGGGAGCACCGCGCCCTGCTGGTTTTAAGGGGTGATGGCCTGCGGGAAGAAATTGCCGAAACGGATCCGCAGAAAACGAACATGTTGCCGATTTCTCCGCGGGCGCTTATCCCCGCAGCGGAGCCGACAGCCGCCCTATTTTCCGAGATCGTCGACCAGGCCCGGAAGGTCCTTTTCGATGAGGCCAGGGCCAATATGATCTTGCTTCGGGGCTACGCCCGTTACCGCAGATATCCGTCGATTGAGGAGCGCTTCGGATTGAATGCCCTGGCCATCGCCAGCTATCCTATGTATCGGGGGATCGCCCGGCTGCTGGGGATGGACATCGCGATGCCGACCGATTCTATCAGGGCGGAGGTGGATTCCTTGCGGGATAACTACACAAAATATGACTTCTTTTTCATGCATGTCAAGCCCACGGATTCCCGCGGCGAAGATGGAAATTTTGAGGCGAAGGTCAAAGTTATTGAAGAGGTGGATACACTGATTCCGCTGGTGACGGGACTGAAGCCCGATGTCCTGGTCGTCACCGGAGATCACTCGACACCCGCCGTTATGGCCTCACACAGCTGGCATCCTGTTCCCGTGCTGCTCGCCGCTGAGACTTGCCGGCCTGACCGCGTCGAGCGATTCGGCGAGCGGGACTGCAGCCAGGGCGGCCTGGGGCGCATACCCATGGTCTACCTGATGGGGCTGGCTCTCGCGCACGCGAAGCGCCTGGAGAAGTTTGGCGCATAGCAAACCATCACTTTCCCAGACTATACCCGGGGGATTCGTTTTTTTATCACCCAAATCAGCCATCCCAATATGAGAAATATCAATATCCCGGCTCCTAGAATGCCATAAGTGATGTAATTCCCGCCAGCGATCAACTGGAAAGGGTTCCAGGATGGTACTGCGATAAAACGGCCCTCCGGACGCCGGTATTGGTCCGGAATATTCGGGATGCCATTGCCGTTCTTGTCGGGGAAGGTTTTCATATAAGCGGCCAATGCCGCCCATTCCTTCAACTCCCGTTTCCCGGGAGCGGCCCCGTCCAATTCAATGATGGCTTCCTTCAAGCTTCTTAGCGGGCGGCCCTGTTTGTCTTTCGGGTCAATCCGAATCAGACCATGGGAGGCGCGGCTGATAAATTCAACCATGCTTGCGGTGTAGAAATTCACGCTGACACGATAAAGGCGCTCTGCTTCNNGGATGTTTCGATCTCCAGCAGGTTTTTTACATCCTTGCCGGTGATATGGAAGGCGACCAGCGGATAGCCGGCCTTACCATCCGTTCCCAGGCCGAGCGAAAGAACACGAAAGACATCCGATACGGACAAGCTGCCCCTGAGAAGGGAATCCCTGATCAGTCCAAGCGGCTGGACCACCAGATGGATGTGTTCATATTTTTCTCCTTCGGCTTTTGCTACCGCATAACGGTAAGCATCGGTAATCATGTTGCCCAGCC
The DNA here is from genome assembly GCA_003161855.1 of Syntrophaceae bacterium. Classification (GTDB taxonomy): domain Bacteria; phylum Desulfobacterota; class Syntrophia; order Syntrophales; family Fen-1087; genus Fen-1087. The sequence continues at coordinate 9,278 of PMNM01000102.1, forward strand.
CGGTCTCTCCCGGGTTCGCATAGATGTCCTCCAAGGGTTCCATCGCGAAATCGCTCTCGGCAACGACCTGATCGGAACGGTAGCCGTACAGGGAGAAATAGCGCTGATCAACCCACTTTTTATATCGTGCAATCTCAGCGGCAATCTCCCTGTCGTCGGGAATATCTGGCGTCACCGGTTTCAATGCATAGGACGCCACTTTAATTCCCCTCCCTTTTGAATAATCAAGGTCCAGAACACCGAGATAAGCGCCGTAAGAGCCTGCGGAAACAATGACGGTCTTTCCGACGACAAGGGGTTTGGGCAAAACCGTATGGGTGTGGCCGCTGATGATGACATCAATCTGCGGGACTTCACGGGCAATATTTTCATCCTCCGAGTGCTTCTTCACCGATGACGTGCCGGCGTGTGAGAGGCAGACAATGATATCCGTTTTTTCCTGGTTTTTAAGGAGTTCCACCATTTTCTTGCTGCTTTCAATCGGGTCGGCAAAGGTTACGGGCCGGGCAAAGGGTGTGTCCTCGGCGGCGTCTTTGCCCATGATGCCGAACAGACCAATGCGAATGCCGTTTTTCTCGAGGACCCGGTAGGGGCTTATGGGATAATTCTGAAAGGCCTGTTTGAGGGGCAGATCTTTCGCACTGTTCGCCGTGAAGACGACATTGGATGCCACCATGAAGGGCGGCTGGCCGCTTCTTGACTTGGCGACCTGCAGCATTCGTGCAAGATTGTCCAAATGAAAATCAAAATCATGATTTCCCAATGTTAAAACCTCGTAGCCCATTTTTCCCATGAGACTGAGTTCGGACGCCTCCGTCATAAAGGCTGTGTGAAAGGGGGTTCCCATGCTGAAATCCCCGGCGTCGACCAGCAGGGTCCGCTGCTCCTTGATCAGATGGGCGAGCTTGGCATAGCCGCCCTGTTCCGTGCGAGCGCCATCTTTCGCGGAGACAGGATGAGGCAGAAAGTAGGAATGCAAATCATGGGTGAAGAGGATCGTCAATTTTCCGGAAGAAGTTGCCCGGGTATATGCGCTTCCGGCAAACAGCAGGGGCAGGAGGCAGGAAAAAATGATGAACATTGCTTTTGTGAACCGCGCTAGGATCCCGTTCATTTTCAAGATGGTGCCTCTTGAATTTGCGCTTTATCAGTAGTCTTGAGATCACTAAATTTCATAGAGGAAATCAAAAAGCACCAGAAAAAATGAAAAAAATATCTCTTGACTGCACCTATATGTAGTAGTATGTAATCTCCACACCACAAGATGTTGGGTCGTCAGCGCTTCAAAAAAATCCGCCATTCAAATCTGTAACAGGAGACAGTCATGCACACAAAGATCCGGAAACGGGACGGTCGTCTGGTCAAATTCGATACCGAAAAGATTACCCGTGCCATCGCGAAAGCTGCTGTAGCGACAGGTGAGTTTGATCAGGAAGCCGCGAAAAAGCTGACCCTCAAGGTTCTCAGTATGTCGGAAAAGCTCTATGACGGCCGTGTCATGAGTGTTGAGGAGATCCAGGATATCGTTGAGGAGATTCTGCTGTCTTCGCCCTATCGACGGACGGCCAAGGCCTATATTATCTACCGGGATCAGCATGCCCGGCTGCGGGAAATTACCAACCGGATGGAAGTGGATCTGGTCGATCAATACCTCAAAAAACTGGACTGGAAGATTCATGAAAACAGNNATGGATTATTCCCTGCAGGGACTGAACAATTACATTTCATCGGAAGTGAGCAAGGTTTACTGGCTGAATGAGATCTATGCAACGGAAATCAAAAAGGCGCATACGGAGGGGGATTTTCACATACATGATCTGAGCCTCCTGTCCGTTTACTGTGTCGGCTGGGATCTTTATGACCTGCTGCTTCAGGGCTTCAAAGGGGTGTCCGGGAAGGTGGAAAGCAAGCCAGCGAAGCATCTGCGGTCTGCCCTGGGCCAGGTTGTCAACTTTTTTTATACCCTTCAGGGTGAAGCAGCCGGTGCCCAGGCTTTCTCCAATTTTGACACCCTGCTGGCCCCTTTTATCCGCTCTGACGGTCTGACCTATACTGAAATTAAACAGGCCCTGCAGGAGTTTATATTTAATATTAACGTCCCCACGCGGGTAGGTTTCCAGACGCCCTTCACCAACGTGACCCTCGATGTTACTGTGCCCCGGTACTATGCCGATCAAAGTGTTATTGTCGGCGGACAACCACAGAAAGAGAGCTATAAGGAATTTCAGGAAGAGATGAACCTGTTTAACAGGGCATTCCTGGAAGTCATGGCCGATGGCGATGCGAAAGGTCGGGTATTCACTTTTCCCATACCCACCTATAATGTAACCAAAGATTTCAACTGGGAAGACAGGAATCTCGCCGGGCTCTGGGAGATGACAGCCAAATATGGAGTTCCCTATTTTTCCAATTTCATCAATTCTGACATGAATCCGGAAGATGCCAGAAGCATGTGCTGCCGGCTACGCATCGATAACCGGGAATTGGAAAAAAGAGGTGGCGGCCTTTTTGGCTCCAACCCGCTCACCGGATCCATTGGTGTCGTCACCATCAATATGCCCCGTATCGGTTATCTGTCACAAACGGAAGACGAATTTATTGCCCGTCTGGAGAAACTGATGTTCACGGCGAAGGAAAGTCTGGAAACCAAACGCAAGGTCCTTGAACATTTCACTGACCGGAATCTCTATCCTTATACCAAATATTACCTCAGAGATGTCAAAAGCCGGTTCGGGGAATACTGGAAAAATCACTTTGCGACGATCGGGCTGGTGGGCATGAATGAGGCGTGCCTGAACCTGCTGGAGAAGAATATCGGATCGCCGGAAGGGCAGACGTTCGCTCACCATGTTCTCGATTTCATGAGGGACCGGCTGATCGAGTATCAGAAGGAAACAGGAAACAACTATAATCTGGAATCCACCCCGGCGGAAGGGACTTCTTACCGTCTGGCAAAAATGGACAAGGAAAAATATCCAGAGATCATCTGTGCCAATGAGGATTTATGCAGGAACCGGGGTGCCGAGCCATTCTACACCAATTCAACACAATTGCCCGTCAATTTTACGGATGATATTTTTGAGGCCCTTGATCTACAGGACGATATTCAGACAAAATATACCGGGGGAACCGTCTTCCATGCTTTTGCCGGTGAACGGATATCGGATGCTGTCGCTGTCAAGAGATTGGTTCATAAAGTATGTACCCACTATCACTTACCCTATCTGACGTTTACGCCGACCTTTAGCGTCTGTCCCTCCCATGGATATTTGCGCGGTGAAATCCAGACTTGCCCGACCTGTCAGGAAGACTGTGAGGTCTATTCGCGGGTGGTTGGATACTTGCGTCCTGTCAAGCAGTGGAACAAAGGAAAGCAGCAAGAATTCGCCATGCGAAAGGTCTTTCATTTCTGAGATGAAAATCGGCGGATTGCAGCACCTTTCCCTTATCGACTATCCAGGTAAAATTTCAGCGATTGTCTTCACGCAGGGCTGTAACTTTCGCTGTTCCTATTGTCATAATCCGGAATTGGTTGACCCTCTCCGTTACTGCGAGAATATAGCAGAAAAAGACGTATTTTCCTTATTGGAGAAACGTCGGGGGAAACTCGATGCAGTCAGCATCACCGGTGGCGAGCCCACCTTGCAGCCTGATCTGATTACTTTTGCAAGACGTTTGAAAGATATGGGTTATCTGATCAAGATCGATACCAATGGTTCCCGTCCCGATATTTTAGAGAAAATGATTGAGGAGGGGCTGCTCGATTATATTGCTGTCGACGTCAAAGCACCCCTCGAAAAATATCCAATGATCACTCATTCAGACGTTCCTCAGGCAACCATCAAGCAGAGCATCGAAGTGGTCATATCCTCAGGAATTACCCATGAATTTCGAACCACATTGGTAAAATCACTGCTTAATCTGGATGATGTTTACAAGATCGTCAAGTTGATTCATCATGCCCAGCTTTATGTCTTGCAAGGTTTCGCTCCATCAAAGACTTTGGACAGTCGCTTTTTGAAAGACCCTCCCTTTTCGCTGGATGATCTTGAAAAGATAAAGCAAAGCATAGAGAAATATCTTCCCTGTATATTGATTCGATGATATGATGAAAACACATGAATGCAAGAGGGGGTGATCGAATACCATGGCCTATACGAAGGATCAACTCAATGTGATTAAGCGGATAACACGGATTGGTGTCGCCCTTTCATCGGAAAAAAATCTGGATCGTCTTCTGGAAATGATTGTCGATGAAGCCCGTCTTTTCACCCATGCCGATGGTGGAACCCTCTACATCATGTCGGATGATGAAACCTCCCTTCAATTTGCCATTGTACAGAGTGAGTCTCTAAAGATCCGGATGGGGGGTACCAGTGGTAAAATCACCTGGCCGCCGGTCCTCATGAGGGATGAAAATGGCCAGTCCAACTATTCCAATGTTTCTGCCTATGCTGCACTTTCCGGTGAGGTAGTCAATATTCCCGACGTGTACGATGCGAAAGGATTCAACTTTGAAGGCACCAGACAGTTTGACCGGTCCACCGGATACAGATCCCAGTCCATGCTTGTGGTGCCCATGCGGAACCACGAGAATGATATTATCGGGGTTCTCCAGTTGCTTAATGCCCAGGACAGATCCACAGGACAGGTTATTCCTTTCTCGATTGAAAGCCAGGACATGACGGAATCTCTGGCATCACAGGCAGCAGTTGCCTTGACGAACAACCGGTTGATTAATAATCTTGAAGTCCTGTTGGAGTCATTTATCAGGACTGTTGCCACCGCCATTGATGAGAAATCACCTTACACGGGGGGTCACGTTCGACGGGTTGCCGAACTGACAATGACCATTGCCCGTAAAATCAATGAAGTTAAAGAAGGACCTTTTGCAAACGTTTGCTTCGATGAGTATCAGTTAAAAGAGCTTCGCCTTGCCGCGTGGCTGCATGATGTGGGGAAGATCACTACGCCGGAGTACGTTATCGATAAATCGACAAAACTCGAAACCATTTTTGATCGGTTGGCCCTTCTCAAGATGCGCTTTGAAGTGCTCAAGCGAGACCACGAAATAAACATACTGAATAAGAATCTTTCCCTGGAAAAAGATCAGGGATCAAGTTTGGATAATCCTAAGCAGGATCCTTTCTTCAAGACATTGGCCGAAGACTTCGATTTCCTCGTCAAGATCAACATGGGTAGTGAATACTTGGCCAATGATAAGATTGTCCGATTACGGAGCATTGCCGTTCGGAAGTGGCTTATGGATGGTGAATGGCAGCCCCTTTTAAATGAAGAAGAGCTGAAAAACCTCAGTATTCGTCAAGGGACTCTCACTGATGAAGAAAGGAATATTATTAACAATCATGCGACCGTGACACATAAAATGCTTTCTCAGCTTCCCTTTCCCCGGAAGATGAGACATGTGGCTGATTATGCGGCCGATCATCATGAAAAGATAGACGGTACGGGTTATCCCCGCGGTCGAAAGGGAGATCAGCTTTCCCTCCAGTCGCGTATTCTGGCTATGGCGGATATCTTTGAGGCGTTAACAGCCAAAGACCGCCCATACAAGAAGGGGAAAAAACTGTCTGAAGTAATGAAAATTATGGGATTCATGGTTAAGGACCGGCATATCGAGGCAGACCTGTTTGACCTGTTCATCAAAGAACAGATTTATCTCGACTACGCTAAAAACGAGCTGGCGCCACATCAAGTGGATCGGTTAGACTTCTAAACTCTATTTATTCAGAGATTTAATTTCTTTTTCAATGTCCCGGCCTCTTTCACTGTCTTTCGAAAAGTAGGGTAGGGCGGCCCGGAAATGAAAGAGGGCACTTTCCTTTTTATTTTTTTTCTTGAAGTAAATTCCGAAATTGTAGTGTGAATTGCCAGGATCATTGGTTTTGCCATAAGCCACGGCCATATTGTAATAGATATCCGCATCGACTATCTTTTTCGTTTCCAGCCTTCTGTAAATTTTGAGCGTGGATNNTCGAAATCCCCCAAAGTTTCATAAGACTTTGCCAGATAAATAAGGGTGCTCTCATTCCCTTCGTTCAAGGCAAAGGCCTTTTGGAGGAGTTCAATAGCCTCGGCAGGGTGGCCTGCTTTAAAGTAACTAATGCCGGTATCCCGCAGAATATCTTCATCGGCAGGGGCAAGATTTAAGGCCTTCTGAAAGTTTTCCAGAGATTGAGACACCAGACCGAGCTTTTCCTGGATTAACGCAAGACCATAGAGAACATCCACNNAGGACTAATATCGCCTGGATTCGTTTTAGCCCACCCACAATGGATTCTTTTCCCCCTTGCCTATAGGTCGTCTGCAGCAGACCGTCCAGATAGCGAATCCGTTCGTCTGTTCCCGGATGGGTCAGGAAATAGGACGGAACGTTATTGGAATAAAATTCATATCGTCTCATGATCTTGAGAAAATCGACCATGCCCTTTCCATCATATCCTGACTGGACAAGGGTGCCCATACCCATCCGATCTGCTTCTTCCTCATGTTCCCGGCTGAATTGTAATGTCAGGTGCGTTGCGGTAGCCATAGAAAAAGCAGCGACGGCAGCGGTGCCCTGACCNNCATATCGGCAATATGCCTGGCGTTTGCATGCCCAATTTCATGGGCCAGAACGCCCGCCAGTTCACTTTCTGTTTCGACCAGATTAATCAGGCCTGTATTGACGTAAATGTAACCTCCGGGTGTGGCAAAGGCATTGATAGCCGAACTTTTGACGGCAGAGAAGTGAAAGTCGAAGGGAGCCTTATGGCTGTTCGCGACAAGCAGATTTCCAATGCGGTTGAGGTACCCTTCCATCCTCGGATTTTGCTCCAGATACCCATGCTTTTCCAACTTGTCGTAGAATTCTTTTCCAACCTTTCTTTCATCCTCGATGGTGAA
>PMNM01000102.1:16197-46208 GCA_003161855.1 Syntrophaceae bacterium
ATTTCTTTTTATATGAAAGAACTTATTCATACAAGAAATATCTCAATCCATTGTTATGAAATGGATGATCAAGCGATTCTGGTTGAAGGCTCGTTGACCGATGAACGCCTTTTTCCCTTCGTTCTATATTCTGCGAATGAATCCCGTGATCCCGGTATTGTCCATGGCATGATCATTCGCATGAGCCTTTCCCTGCCGGAACTGATGATCCTTTCCGTCAATGCAGACATGCTGGTTGTACCCGTTGCCGGATGCCGTGATATTGCTGACTCTGTGATAAAACTGACCGGTTTACAGATCAAGCCGGGGTTTACGAATAAGGTCAGGAAAATTCTTGCAAAAACAGAAGGATGTCTTCACTTGACCCATCTGATTTTTGCCATGAGCGCTGCAGCGGTGCAGGGGGCGTGGACTTATTACAGCCGGAAGAGGCAAAGCGGCCAGATCAGAAAGCCGGAAATGGATNNGAGCATCAGGAAATTCCGGGAGGAAGAAAAGACTTGAAGAAGAGTCTGCTGATTACCATCGATGGACCGGCAGGTGCCGGTAAAAGCACCGTCAGCAGACTCCTGGCAAATAAACTTTCTTATACCTATCTGGATACCGGTGCCCTTTATCGGGCATTGGCCTACCGATGCATACAGGAAGGGCTTTCGGCGACGGATAAAGGAGGGATTGCCAATCTCTGCCAGCGGACAGGCATCGTCCTGCAAAACAAAGAGGGTTTTTTAAAGGTTCTTGCTGATGGCGAAGATGTGACAGACAAGATTCGGACGGAGTCAATCAGTCTTCAGGCCTCAGCCATTTCCGCCATGCCCCCGGTTCGGGCAGCGTTGCTTTCTATCCAGCGTGAGGCCGGAAAAGCGGGAGGAGTAGTCGCAGAGGGCAGGGACATGGGAACGATCGTCTTTCCTGAAGCGGATTTCAAGTTCTTTCTGGAAGCCGGCATGAATGAAAGGATTAAAAGGCGTCATCGGGAATTGGTGATACGAGGTGATGCCGTCCAATATCAAAATGTGAAGAGAGATTTGATGATGAGAGATAGACAGGATCGCGAGCGGGAAATTGCCCCGCTCAAGGTACCCGAAGGTGCCTTTATTGTCGATTCCACACATGTCTCGGCAGAAGGGGTTGTCGAAACGATTCTGTCCGTTATAAGAAAACGACAAGCTTTCCTGTGATTTTTCTCAATTTGCTTGATATTTTATCATCACTATGTTAATAATTATAAGCTATATGAAGTAATTATAATTTTCAGGGGGGGATGGTTCAATGGTTAACAATGGTAACTTAATGTCGGAACAAGACTCAAATAAGGAGGGGAAAAGCACGTCCTTGACAGAAAGTGCACCGGCTCAACCGGCACCGGGAAAAGAAGAAGCTCTGGGATTTAAGGAACTCTACGAACAGAGTCTGCAAAATGTTCAACTGGGAGCGGTTGTCACCGGTAAAGTTGTACAGATAAACGCCGATACCGTTATGGTCGATGTCGGCTGGAAAACGGAAGGATATATTCCTGCCAAAGAATTAAGGGATGATGAAGGAAATATCTCTCTCGCAGTGGGTGATGAGATTGAAATTCTGGTAGACCGGCGGGATGGCGACGGCAATCTGGTTTTGTCGCGGGATAAAGCAGCAAAAATAAAAGTTTGGGATGATGTCAAAGTGGCTTGTGAGCAGAATACAGCCATCAAGGGAATCGTTCTGGAAAGAGTGAAGGGAGGACTTTCCGTTGATATTGGGATTCCGGCATTTCTTCCCGGTTCTCAGGTTGACATCCGGCCGGTAAGAGATCTGGATCGATTTGTCGGTCAGACCCTGGTGTTTAATGTCCTTAAATATGACCGAAAAAGAAATAATGTTGTCTTGTCGAGGCGATCCATTCTGGAGCATGAGAGGGAATCAGAAAAGCGGGAGACACTTGAACGTCTGGAAGAAGGAAAAATCGTTGAAGGGACGATCAAGAACATTACTGATTACGGTATTTTTATCGATTTGGGCGGTATTGACGGACTTTTGCATGTGACTGATATTTCCTGGGGACGGATCACGCGTCCTGCAGATAATTTTTCCAAAGGAGACCGGATTCAGGTCAAGGTGCTTTCTTTTGATCGCGAAAAGGAGAGGGTTGCTCTGGGCCTCAGGCAGTTGATCAACAATCCTTGGGAAACCATTGCGGAGCGATATCCTGTCGGCACCATTATAACGGGCAGGGTCGTCAATGTAACGGATTATGGTGTATTTGTGGAACTGGAACAGGGTGTGGAAGGTTTGATTCATATCTCCGAGATGTTCTGGACTCGTGAGATTAAGCATCCCTCCAAAGTATTAAATGTCAGTGATCAGATTCATGTGATGATCCTCGAGGTCAATCCAGGTGCAAAACGGATTTCTCTGGGTTTGAAACAGACCACGCAGAATCCCTGGGAAACGCTGAAAGAGAAGTATCCGGAAGGCACCGTCGTCAAAGGTGTTATCCGGAATATTACAAATTTCGGTATCTTTGTTGGGATTGAAGATGGGATTGATGGGCTGATTCATATGTCTGACATTTCCTGGCGGCACCGGGTGAAACATCCCTCAGAGCACTTTAAGAAGGGACAGGAGATCGAAGCCATGGTGTTGAATATTGACGTCGAAAATGAAAAATTCTCTCTGGGCATTAAACAGATCGAGAAGAATCCTTGGGAATCTCTGGATCAGAAATACCAGCCCGGCACCGTTGTAACGGGAAAAGTGACAAACCTGACCGATTTCGGCATTTTTATTGAGTTGGAGGAGGGAATCGAAGGTCTGGTTCATATCTCCGAACTCAGTCAGAAGAGAGTTAAGTTGTCTTCAGATTTATTTGCCGTGGGTGATATGGTATCGGCAGTGATTAAGAATATAGACCTGAAAAACAGAAAAATCAGATTAAGTATTAAAGAATTGGAAGCCCCGTCCGCTGAGGAAGGGCCTTCAGTAAATTCCTACCTGAATAACAGAGAGAATGTGGGTTCCAATTTGGGTAAAGCGCTGGCGGATGTTAAAATCGTGGATGTCAAGGGATCATGAGAAAACATCCTGTTATTNNTAGGTGATCATGTCGGCGTGGTGACCGTGGAAGGTGTCCTTCGGGATTCGCAGGATATCGTGCGACAGGTGGAGGAATTTAGCCGTGATGAGGGGATTAAAGCGGTTGTTGTCCGGATTGATTCACCTGGTGGCGGCGTGACCCCTTCGCAGGAGATTTACGATTCCTTGGTGGAATTGAAAACGAAAAAAAGGATCGTTGTCTCCATGGGTTCCGTGGCCGCTTCCGGGGGATATCTGATCGCTTGTGCTGCCGATAAAATCGTTGCTAATCCGGGTACCATCACGGGCAGCATCTCTGCCATTATGCATTTTGCAAATGCTGAAGAACTGTTAAAGAAAATCGGGTTAAAATCTTCAACGGTTAAAAGCGGAAAATTTAAGGATATCGGATCACCGACACGACCCATGACACCGGAGGAAAAGGCACTAATCCAGGCTCTGGTGGATGACACCTATGATCAGTTGCTGGATGTCATTGCCCGGGACCGGAAAATCCCCAAGGAGGCCCTGAGAAAAATTGCTGATGGGCGGATATTTACAGGTAGACAGGCCCGGGAACTGGGATTGGTAGATGATCTGGGAGGCATGGATTACGCCGTACGTCTTGCCGGGAAAATATCCGGAATAAAAGGCAAACCGGAAGTAGCTTATCCCACTAAAAAGAAATCGACCTTATGGGAATTGATCTTGCAACAGACGATTTCGACGCTGGTTGGGGAATTAAGGAAGGAAGAAACCCGGTTTCATCAAGGATTTTATTATCTCTATGAGCCGTCATCATGATGAATTATAAGACCATCCTTATTGAAAAGAAACCGGGATATGCCATTGTCACCCTGAACCGTCCCAATGAGATGAATGCCCTTTCTCGAACCATGCGTGAGGAGCTTGAGGATTGTTTTATCAAACTGGAGAAAGATGTTGAAGTCATGTCGATCATCCTCACCGGCGGTGATTATGTCTTTTCAGCCGGCATGGACATCAAGGAAATGGCCGTTCTTCCCGATCATGAAATCGATGATTACTTTAAATCCATTGTCAGTTATCTGAAGCGGATCTACTCTTGCGGAAAGCCTGTCATTGCTGCGGTAGGCGGGATTGCGCTGGGCGGCGGATTCAATCTGGCCATCATTTGTGACCTGATCATTGCTTCGGAATCCGCAATATTCGGACACCCGGAATTAAAATTTGGTCTGAATCCTCTTTTCAATCCCCTTCGACAGATTGTGGGGATGGCCAAGGCGAAGGAAATTGCCATGTTAGGGGAGCCGCTTGGTGCGAAAGAAGCTTTTCGGATCGGTCTTGTCAATAAGGTCGCACCCCCAGAAGAATTCATGGAAGAGGCCATGACCACGGCTGAAGAACTATCCAAGCGATCGGCAAAAGCCATTGAGGCGGTTAAGAAAATATCTCTCATTGCGCCTCAATTGGATAAAAGTTCTGCGCTTGATCTGGAGTTTGGTATTTCTGCCCTCCTATTCTCAAGACCGGAGAGAAAGGTACACATGAATGAATTCTTCTTCATCGAACAGATGAAAAAGAGCAAGCAAAAGAGAGGAGAGTAAATTATATCACATCCCAGTCATTATCGGGTGATGCAAAGTCCCTGAGCTGATCTCTCCTTTTTTTATGTTGCAGTTTTTTGAGGGCTTTGGCTTCAATTTGTCTGATTCTTTCCCGGGTCACACCCATCATCTCACCGACCTCTTCCAGGGTGAAGGGTCCAAAATTGCAGGCAACCCAGGTGCAGTTCAGGAAGGATTCATTCTTGAGCCGCCATTCACAGGTTGCGTCCTGGCAGATTTCCGAAACCAAACAGCTTTTCTTTTTGCATTTATAGGTGTTGATCACCGATCTCATCTCCTATTTTTCCGGTTAATATACTAATTTTTTATTGTTTGTCAATTAAACAGGGTATAATCTTCATCTTCATCTAGGGGTAAGCCGGTTTTGCAGGCGGTGAAAACGGTGAACAAGGGCGTTCCTTTCGAATTCGGCTGTATCCGAAGCATGATGAAGGGCCTGATGAACCATATCCATAGCGTGTTCGAAATCATAAATCCTGTGTTCATACCATTTAGACAGCTCGATGAGGGCGAAAATGTCACCGGGATGATCTAGAATCATCTGCTCCCAAAGCCCGACCGCGTCTTCCCACTGGCCGGCTCGCTTGTGAATCAGAGAAAGCATTTTTCTGGCTTCCTTCACAGCGGCCTCCTGTCCTGATCCGATGAGACCTTCGAGCAGGCATCGAGCTTTCAAGGCATCTCCCCGCTCGATCAAAAGTCGTGCAGCAGCAAGGAGGTCGCGGTGGTCTGTCTGAGTGAGATCATGGGGGGCATCCATCAGTTCGGTCAGATGAGCCATCAGGCTCGCCAGAGAAATCACGTCCAGACGGTTGTGCTCGAAAACGTCGACGACCAGGCGTGCATCACGCCGTCTTAACCAGTCAAAATACCGCTGGGGGATTTCACTGCCCGGCACATCCCCCTGGCGGAAAAAACCAAGCACCCTCTCTTCGAGAGTCATGAGACGACAGTTATCGAGGCGATGTCCGATCAGGCGACGTGCGGGGTAAAGCAGGTCGAGATGGGGCATGTCGTTCAGGGGGTTGTGAAGGCGATTCATGATAAATCGTGTCGATAAGAGCCCCACATCGAAGCTTTTGCCGTTGAAAGTGATGAGAAACCCTTTATTTCCGACCCACTCGCCCAGAAGCGAAAGGGCCGCCCGTTCTTCAGAGAAATCCCGTATGAAGATCTGCCGCGTCGCAAAGCCGTCTTTTTCAAACCAGCCCAGCCCGATCAGGAAGGTCAAGGTGCCGCTGCCGCCGGTCAGTCCGGTAGTTTCGGTGTCGAGGAACAAGCCATCTGTTAATTGACGCTCTTTGAGGCACTTGTCATTGACCAGAATCGAAGCAGCACCCATGTTGACCTTTGAGAGGGCTTCGATGCGTCGATCACCGTGATAGGATGAATTGTCTACGAGACTTTCGGTCACAAAACAGGGACCGTGGGAGGTGCCTGTTTCTTCTCCAGAGATCAAATCTTTCAGCGAAAATCCCTGGCGCTGAGGTGGGATGTCGGAAAGTTCCGGCCGTTGCGGCCGACGTGATATGATCCTGTCAATCCGCTTGCGGAGATTGGCAATCTCTCTTTCGTAGGATGTCTTATCCATTTGCTGTGTTTCACCAGTCAACCCGTGCAGTCTTTTTATAACATTCATGTCCGGATATTCAGAACTTATGAAGCGATTGGAAATGATCTTTGCGTCGTGCGATTTTGCATCTCAGCAAAGAGGGTTTTTCATTTTTCAATGTTTTCATATCGCCCTCATAGAATCAAATCGATAATGGCCAGTGCCACGGCTTTCGCCGATAATCCTATCTCCAGAGTTGGACCAACGCAGGTCGGACAGCCATGGCTGCATGGGCAATTCCCGATTAAATGCCGTGTCGATGACAACAGACGTTGGTGTTCCTCAAACANNGGATAGGCATCAAAGATAAAAACCGTCGGGTCGAAGGTGTCAACCATGGTCGTGTACTGGTCATCTGTTGATACCCGTGGACCCGCCAGCGATGTCGTGATCGTCCGCAAATATTTACCCATGGCGGACAAACCATTCGCCGCTTTTATCACCGATGGAGCGGTCGATATCATGTAAATCAGCCATGAGCAGGATGGCCGCGAGATGATGCAGGCTGTAAGCCAGACCGGACAGGCCATCAATGATTTCAGCCTGTGTATAGGGTAACGGTGTAAGGCGGTCTTTTGGGATGGTAAACCAGTAACTGGTGGTATGCATGTCTTTTTCGGGAAGAAAGACATCACCGAATCCGAGATTTTCCAGTGTATAGAACTTGATTTTTTTGTAACCTGTGACTTTCCGGACCACCTGCACCTCGCCGTGCTCAATCATTGCATTCTGATGGCGTTTTTTCTCGAAGCTGTCGATTACCCTGACGTTGGTATACGTCATGGCGTCCGTGTAATAGTCAACGTCCACCTTCCGGACATAGGCTTTCTTCGCGTCGAGATCTAGTTGATTCACATGGTACTGCTGGGATTCGACCATGTAGATCGCGTCTGTATGGACGGTGGTAAAAGCGCTGTCCCAGTCCACCTCGGCAATGGCCTTAGGATGTCCGGTTTCCGAGGTGTCGATAACAACCACGTTGTCGGGATTAATGCTCCGGAGGCTGATTTCGTTGGCGGGGTAACTTTCTGCCGCCCAATGCCACCGGTCGGCGACGCGGTGCAGGACCNNTTCAAATGGTGTAGCAGGATGAGGAGATTGTCGGGGTTAACGCGGCAATGCTCCGGCGAACGGGAAAAGAAATAGTCCGGATGCTCAACGATGAACTGATCCATGGGGCTGCTTCGGGCAATCAGAATGGCGAAACTCTGTCCCATGCGCCGTCCCGCCCGTCCTGCCTGCGATCATGGGCATGTCATGTTTCGTCTGTCATGATGGATGTTTTTGAATGGATATCCCAGATGATTTTAATCCGCTTCCTCGATGATCAAATCATCCTGAATATGAATACAACCGATTACGCTCTGGGCCGCAGGGCATCTCACCAGGTAAGAGGAGAAGGCCTCGCGGGCCTCTTCAACCTTTTCCGGAGGCACCTTCAGGTAATACTTGACACGAATTTTAGTGATTTTTAAGATGTTATTAACGTTTTCAATATCTCCCTCCACCTCCGCCCGGTAACGTTTTTCCGATGAGGGGATTTTTTTTCCGGCCAGCACCGTAGCCAGTGTTCCCATCATTCAGGCCGCGGTGGCCGCCACGATATGGTCCAGCGTGGCGGCGTGCTCCTTTTCAGGTTCCACTTTGTAAAATCTTTTGATACCGCCATGAACCCCGTAGTAAACAGGCTCATCAAATCCTTCGATCATGGCCCGCCGTGTCGGACCATTTTCCCGGACAATCCGGATTCGCGATGTATGCACAATTTCTCCCATCATCCCTCCCCCTTTTTTGATAAAATGTTGCAGACTTTGATGGAAAATACAACAAAAAAACGTTGACTTCTTTTACCGGTCTATTTTGATCAGATCATCGTTTAAGGTATGGATCAAGGTTTCCCGGGGCCGATCCTTGTAAACGCCAAATTCAGGCCCGTATTCCGGGTCCATCCCTCTCAAAAAGAGATAAAAAACGCCGCCGAAATGTGTTTCGTAGCGATAATCTGGCAACCGTAGCATCAAATAGCGATGCAGGGCGATAAGATAGAGGTGATATTGAAGAAAATAAAAATTCTCCGTCATGGCTTTCATAAGGGTTGNNCCTCATACCGGAAAATCAGATCGATAAAACCATGCATAAAGCCCTGAGTAGGACTGAATTGCAGGCGCTCTGCTTTTTCCCATCGTCTATTTCCGCCAAAGATTTCATTCATTTTTTCACTGGAGATTTTTTGCAGAGGAAAATAAAATTCCAGTTCGGTAAGACGTTCGGCTTGCGGAATCATTGAAAGCGTCAGTGGCCGTAAATGACGGATTCCTGATTCCTCAGGCATGACAAGGGGGAGACGGATCAGTTTGCAGAGTGTCCGGGTTAACGTCTCTGCCCATTGCCCATCAAATCCGTAAGCCTGAAGCTTGGTGCTCACAAGCTTACGGATGACATCGGTCTTTGTTTCCGTGAAATCGAAATGCTCCAGAATATCATGAAACAATATGCCTGCCTTCGTTCCGCCGGGAAAGGTATTAATATCGACGGGCATTGTCTCCTCACTCCCCTCACCGGCCTCGCGTGGAAGGGCGGGGGATGCGATGATCATGTCATAGTCAGGCAGATCCGTCATGTGGGACTGGCCGGAGACCAGCAGGGAAAAGCTGGCCACCTTCCAGGAAAGGTCTATTTTNNCCTGCATATCCTGATCCGATAGCTTTTTAAACCGGTCCTCTAAATCCTCGACCATATTTCCCGCCGTCTTCAGGCTGTCGGCGGCATGATTCAGGTGGAAAAGGTAGACCGGGGCAGAACTGCCCGTCTCATTGAGTCTTCCCCAGATAAAATAGCAACGGTGCTTTGCTCGGGTCAGGGCGACGTAGAGAAGACGGCAGTTTTCGGCAAGGCGTTCTCTTTCAGCAAACAGCTTGTGGACCTCTCTGTCGGCAGAACCAAGATCAAAGATCGGCTCATAGTCAGGGGCTTCATTGTGAAAATGGAATGCTTCACCTTCAATCTTTGATTTTTCCCAGGCGAAAGGGCAGAAAACGATCGGGTATTCGAGTCCTTTACTCTTATGGATGGTCAGAATCTTCACGGCACTGGCGTCACTCTCCAGACGGAGCAGATGTTCGTCATGAAGGTCGCGTGCTTCGGCATTTCTCTGTCCTGAAAGCCAATTTAAAAGCTGTCGCATGTCCAGTTGCTGCGCAATGGATTCATGGTGAAGGATTTCCGACAGATGAAGCAGGTTGGTCAAACGGCGTTCACCGTCCGGAAAAGACAGCAGGCGGATTTTGACGCCTTCTCTGACCATTAGTGTGCGGAACATCCTTATAAATCCCCTGGTCTCCCAGAGATCATGATAGAGTCGAAAAGCATCCAGCCGTGTGTTCCAGGTAGGCTCATCGTTCATCCACTGATCCAGTGCCTCTCCGCTGGCTCCCAGCATGTCCATGATCAGCGCACCGCGCACGAGGCTCTCGTTACCCGGGGAAGTGATGCCCTGTAAAAGCTGTTCCAATTCCAGTGCTTCAGGGGAGTCGAAAATATTCTCTTCACTGGAGAGGACACTGGAAATTTGAACGGATTGTAAAGCCTGCTGAATCAGACGGGCTTCCCGGTTCGTTCTGACCAGGACAGCGATATCCCCCTCCTGTAGGGGTTTTTTACCGATGACAGCCCGATTTTCCCTCCCCTGTCGGATAAGCTGTGAAATTTCAGCAGCCACAGCGCCGGTGATCATTTGCTGCGCGAGGCTTTTGGGTAGCGGCTTGTCTCCCTTTGAGAACAGGTTGGCAGGGGTAAACCACCATTGCAGGGGGGCTTCTTTTTTTCCATCAATCGTCAGGTAAACCCGATCTTCGATCTCGGCTGCTTCCGTCGGGCGAAAGGAAATCTCATCATACACAAAGGGGTTATGGGCATAGCCAAAAAGAAGGTTAACGGCCTTGACGAGACTTGGCTCCGACCGCCAGCTTTTATCGAGATGGTAACGCTTGTCCGCACGGGATGCCGCTTTGATGTAAGCAAAGATATCCGCCCCCCGGAAACTGTAGATTGCCTGCTTGGGATCACCGATCAGATAAAGGATGAGGTCTTCTTGGCCGAAGATCGCGTGGAAAATAGCATACTGAATGGGATCGGTATCCTGAAATTCATCAATCAACGCGGCTTTGAATTTTTCGCGGATGGCGCTGGTCAGCGCGCTTCCACTTTCGTTCTGGAGGGCATCTCGGAGCCTTAGCAGCAGATCATCAAAAAACATGACATTCCGTTTTTGCTTGCGGACCGGCAGTTCGGTCCTCACGGTCCTGATGAGATCCCTTTTCAGAAACAGCAGGTAACGATCGAGTTCTCTTTGCAAGGCCTCGGCTTTTTCCATGACACTCTGGCAGATCTGAAACACGGGATGCTCCGGCGGGCGGGTGTTTTTCCGGGCAGCGGCGGCTAGTCTTCTGGCTGTCATTTTTTCAAAACCGTCAAAGAGCAGAAAATGGGGGGTTCTTGAAACCATCCAATGATCCATCTTCTCGACGAGACGGTCGGCCTTCTCACCGTATACATTAGCCTTAAGAGCCGGGTCGTGAAGTTTTTCCCGGATGTTTTCACGCGCTCCCGGCCATAATTTCTTAAGGTCATCAAAAGCTCGTTGAAAAATCATAAGGCAGTGCCTGATGTTTTCCAGGGTAGGGGACTCATTTTCGGGAATGATCCGGATATCAGGATTTGAAATGGAATTTTTTGTTAATGCCAGGAACGAAGAGAGATCGCAACCTTTACGGAGGGCATACCAGACAAATTCAGGAAGGGCGTCATAAAAATGGGTCCGCCAGAAATCCTGGACGATTTCTTCTATCAGTTTCTGCTGATCTGTCACCAGTTCCGTATCAAAAAGAGCGCCGCTTTCGAAAGCATTCTCATGGAGCATCCGCTGACAGAAGCCATGAATGGTGAAGATGGCCGCTTCATCGAAATCCCGGATGGCTGCATGCAGANNGCATTCCGGAGTTTCCGGCGGATGCGGTCTTGCAGCTCCGCGGTGGCCGCCAGGGTAAAGGTGACCACCAGAATTTCCCTGACGGGAATGGCTTCTTCAAGGATCAGACGGACATAGAGACCGGCAATCGTATGGGTCTTCCCTGTACCGGCGCTGGCTTCAATCAGGTGGATGCCCTTCAGGGGGCTGTTCAGAAGATCAAAGGGAATCATCAGTTCCTGTTGGATTGATCTATACCTCTGTCGTGTGCCTGAAAATCGGTTCAAGAATCATGACCGACAACTGTTTAAATTCGTCATCCAGTGGATCCATGTCGCCAAAGCAGCGCTGATAATAACGATCATCGGATTCGCCATGTCCGTAATCGCTGATAGACCAGACCTTTCCGGCTGCACGAATCGCCTCTTCCTGGGACTTTCCCTTTTTGATGATCTGCTCGGCATAACACCACGATGTTTCTGGAAAGAACTTAATAGGTTTCGATAATCCTTTCCAATAGATGTTCAGTAATTGTTCAAAGATTGATTCAGCATTTTCGACGGGCACGAAATGCCGTGCCCGGTCACGGCCGACCAGGGTGCTCTGATAGGGATAATCCCTTTCCACCCGAACGTTCAGCGCCAGATGGTTGATCCACAACTGCAGATAATCCTTGGCTTTCAGGTCAGCATAACGGTAGTAAAGCAATCCGTTCCGGAACAAATGGTCTATGCGTCCGTTGATCTGAAATCCGGCGATGTCCTGATGAACATCGATGGGCAGAAACTGCTCACCGGCAAGATAGGGGTAAATCTTGTCGATGAAATCTCCTGCCTCTTGGATCATGTTTTCGTAGTGGCAGGCACCCATGTTGCCGTGCGGCAGCCGACCGGAAGCACGAAACACGGGGAAAAGGGCCTCCAGATCTTGTCCGGCGAGAGCTTTTTCCGCAAGACGCTGTTCCAGATCGTATTTTTCAAGGCCCTTGACATCGAACCCTTCGCGGTCTTCAAGAATCTCATCATTCTCCGTGAGCGTTACGGCAAGACGTTTTTCCAGAAAATAGCGGCTGGGGTGTCTGAAAAAATGAATTAAATCGGCTATGGCAATTTCTTTCCACGCTTCTGCGGGATGGGATAAAGACGACTCTATGAATGCCGGGATTTCATGACGGCTCTCCTGAAGACGCCTGGCGGCTTTGCAGTTTTCTTCTGAATAGCTGAACAATCTTGATTTTTCCGTAAAGTAAGCCGGGTGAAAGGCCTGCAGACGATGAACCGACACCAGATCCTCTGCAATCTGATTGCCCGGCAGTTCAAAGCCCTGTTCGATATAATCGAGCAGTTCCGAGACCAGAACGGAGGGAGGAATCAGGCTGTTATCCGCCATGTCCTGTCCCATATAGCTGATGATTAATTTCTGTCTTGTTGAGAGCAGGGCTTCCAGAAAGAGGTAACGGTCGTCATTGCGGCGCGAAGGATCTCCCGGTTTTGGATGACGGGCCATGAGATCGAAACCCAATGTCCTTGACTGGCGGGGGTAGGCGTCAAGATTCATTCCCAGCAGGCAGATCACTTTGAAGGGAATGCTGCGCATGGGAAGCATGGCACAGCAGGTGATTCCGCCGCTGATGAAACCGAAGCCAAAACCCTGCTTTTCAAAGCATTGCCGTAGGAACAACTTGATGACGCTGATGTTCACCTTTTCTTCAAAACCGGATAGATCATAGATTCTCATCAGGTTCTGAATAGGTTGGCGAATCGCTTGCAGGTCTTTTTCCGTTTCTTCATCGGCCAGGAAAAACTGATCAAGCAAGGACATCAGCAGGGGAACCCATTCATTGAGTTTCTTGGGTTGACCGAGAGCCGCAACCTGAGTAAAGAGGAGGTCCAGATATTCTGAAAAACGGCCAAGCGTCTGGGTATCATGGCCTTCAATGGGGTCATAGGGCAGAATGCCGTTGAATAGGCGCTCCTGATTTCCAGGCAGTGCATAACCCAGCAGAAGCCTTTCCAGGCCAGCCTTCCAGGTGTTTTCCGCAAATGCGGGAAGCCCTGCCTGGCGGCGATTTTCCTCATCCATTCCCCATTTGATCCGGGTGTCCATGATCCAGTGCCGGATCCGTTCCATGTCGTCTTCCGACAAGTTGAATTTCTTTTTGACCGGGGGGATGTCGAGCAGAGAAAGCACGGATGATGCCTCGAAACGGCTACCGGAAAGTTCAAGCATGTCCAGAAACGTATCGATGATGAAACTATCCTTTCTCAGGCTCCGGTCGGCAATGGTGAAGGGAATCCGATAGTCATCCGGTTTGATGCCTGATCCCCCCGATGATGTTTCAAAGACAGCCTGAACCAGCGGGGCATACGTTTCGATATCCGGCGCCATAATCAGAATATCTCTGGGAAACAGTTTCGGGTCGTCCTCAAACAGTGCCAAAATCTGGTCATAAAGCACTTCCACCTCCCGCAGGGGACTGTGACAGGAATGAATCTGGATGGATCGGTCACCGGGGCTCATGACGGTTTTATCCTGGTCATTCCGTCCTCTATCCCGGAGGTTTAGAATGTCGGATTGAATGGACTGCAGAAGTGTTTCTTCTCCGGGTTCAGCAAAGACATCGCATTCCTCGCCGGGAAGGTCCATGATCAGTCTGAAAAAATCGCGCCCCTGTGTTCCTAGTGAGGCCAGCAGGCTGTTGCCCTTTTCGAGGTGCAGGACGTCTTCGGACAGGATCTTTCCACCGGTCGCCTCTCTGCTTTTTTCGACGGCTCTTCCCATTTCGCGGTCTGAGCGGATATCTGTCCAGAACTCCCGGCAGGGGTTCATAAGGAACAGGTTTACATCGATATGTCTCGATATTTCATAAAGCATCTCGACGTGAAAATGCGGGAGCCAGGAGATGCCAAAAACGGAAATCCGCTCCGGCAGGTGGGTTGCTGATGAGAAGCGTTGAGCCATCTTTTCAAGAAACATCCTCCGGAGAGATGGGGGATGCAGTCTTTTTTCTTTCTCTGCCAGTATACGCCAGAGTTCAGCCTGCCAGGTTTCCTCACCATGGCCGGTTGGGTCCGCCTCCCAGGCCAGGATCATGTCCGGACGGAAAATCAGATACTGATCAAAAAGATCGGCAATACGACATGAAAGCTGATATAATTTGACATCTTCCTGATCATCCCTCAAGTAGTTTCTAATGTTTTTAAATGCCGGATCCTGGATACAGGAGGGGAGCAAAATCATGATCCTCCATGCCATGATTTCCGGATCGTAATCTGGTGCCTCACGATATTCCGGGAGAATAGCACTGAATATCTCATGCAGGAAGGAGTTGGGAAAGGGAAACCGGATATTGGCGCAGATACCCTGATGTCGGGCCAGTTCCATGGAGAGCCAGCGCTCCATTCCCCTGCTTTGCACGACGATGATTTCCTTGTTCAGGGGTGAGGATAGGGGATGCCTGATCAGTTCAGCCAGCTGGCCGGCGAGGATTTCCAACCGATTGCCGGTATAACGTCGTAATCCCGCCATAACTCACCTGATTCTCAATACTTTCGCCCCACGGATGGTTCCTCTTTTCAGTTCGGTCAAGGCTCGATTGGCCTCTTCCAGGGGAAATTCCTGGATGTGAGGTTTTATGGGGATTTCGGCCGCCAGTTGCAGAAACTCTTGAATATCTCTTCTGGTCACATTGGCCACACTTTTGATTTCTTTTTCGAGCCAGAGATGCATTGGATAGTCCAGTTCTAAAAGGGTTTCCTTATCGATCTCCTCTTTGCGAATGGCGTTAATGACAAGTCGTCCCCCGCTTTCCAGCCTTTTCAGGGCTTCGACAACCGGTTTCCAAACGGGGGTGGTATCGATAATGCCATGGAGTTTTTCCGGTACTTGGTCTGTCATATTCCCCGTCCAGACGGCGCCAAGTTCCCTGGCGAAGTTTTGCTCTTTTTTACTTCTGGCAAAGACGAAGACATTCGTGTCCGGATAGCAGTGCCGGACCATCTTCAGGACAAGATGTGCCGATGCGCCGAATCCGGTGAGTCCCAGGTTCTGGCCGTTCCTGATCCCGGTTAATCGCAGGGATCGGTAGCCAATCGCACCCGCGCACAAGAGAGGGGCCGCCTCCATGTCGGAAAACTCGTCGGGAATTGGATAGGCGAAACCTTCCGGAACGGTCATGTATTCGGCATAACCCCCATTGGCATCGCGCCCGGTGGCCATGAATCTTTGACAGAGGTTCTCATTGCCTTCCCGGCAGAAGCTGCAGGCGCCGCAGGCAAAATAAATCCAGCCGATGCCGACCCGGTCGCCTGTTCTAAATATTTTTGCATTTCTGCCAATCTTTTCAACAAAGCCAACGACCTGATGGCCTGGAATAATGGGAAATCCGGGCGGCGGCATCCTTCCCTCAATTTCATCCAGTTCGGTGTGACAAACCCCGCAGGCGGCAACCCTGATGAGGATATCCCCGTTCCCGGGCAATGGATCAGGCAAATCCACCATTTCCAGCGGGTTTGAGTTCTCCCGGAAAGGGGAAACGCGCTTGAGTATCATCGCCTTCATGATCATTTAACCTCGCTGCTGTTTCTATGCCAAGGATGATGATTGAGAAAATGAGAATAGCATAAGCCTTTTTTAAAAGCCATGTCTTGATGACCTTCTGCGGCGACAGGGGCGATGGATATTTTTCTGAAAGGATCATTGATTTTATCCATTCATTCAAGTATCTTGTGACATTCAAATTCATCAGAAACAGGAATCAAATGAGTCAAAGGGCCCTTGGATTATTCACAATCTTTTTCGTCCTGAGCGGTTTGATCTCCGGCTGCGCAACTCTCCCCCCGCGGCTTCAGGAGTCTGGCCTCAATACTCGGTTCTCCTTCGGCAATGACGTGCCTTTTGATGAGTATGTCCGGAAAACNNCTGAAACCCGATGAAAGCAATTATCCCCGAAATGGAAAGGGCCGGTACGAGAGAGGGGTCCTGCTGATTCACGGTTTGTCGGACTCGCCCTACCTTATGAAAGCCGTTGCCAGGCATTTTCAGACCCGGGGTTTTCTGGTCCGGTCCATCCTGCTGCCCGGTCACGGCACCGTTCCCGGCGACCTCTTACAGGTGACCTATCAGGAGTGGATCCGGGCAACCGAATACGGCATCTATCAGATGAAGCTTCAGGTCGAGAAACTCTATATGGGTGGGTTTTCCACTGGTGGAACGCTGTGTATCCGGGAGGCTCTGAGAGATCCGGAGATCAGAGCTCTCATTCTGTTTGCGCCGGCAGTGGGTATCAAAAGCCCCTGGGCATTTATGGCGGACTTTTTAAAGGGCTTCACGGATTGGCTTGGAAATGAAGGGGATGATAAGGATTACGCGAAATATGAATCCTTCACCGTCAACGCAGGCGCTCAGCTTTATCATTTGACCCGTGAAATTGATTCTGATTTGGCAGCAGGAAAACGTTTGGATATCCCGGTTTTTACCGTATTGAGTGTTGATGATATATCGGTGGATACGGAAAAGATGTTAGAGGTTTTCAAGAGCTACATCGCGTCAGAGAAGAGTGTGCTGATTCTTTATGGTAAAGAGAATGAGAAAAGCCTGAGGGAAGGAAACGGTCGGATTCTATATAAAAACAGCTTTTTCCCGGAAAAGCGGATTCTCAATTTTGCCCATATCTCGATCCTCATTCCGCCCGATGATCCTCATTATGGCAAGCATGGGGGCTATAAGTACTGCCTGCATTACCAGGATAACCAGGAAAAAAGGAGGGCCTGCCTTTATGATCCGAATGTCTGGCAGGGTGAAATTACCGAGGAGAATCTGAAACAGTATACACTGCGCCGGCTTACCTACAATCCCCGTTATGATGAGATGATCTTGACACTGGATCATTTCCTGGACGGACTGAAATAGAACCTGCTTCAGATATAATATGGAATAGCTGGATGCATGGATATTTCGATAATTTTTCGAAATCCACTCTCAGAAGGGTTGAAGACTAACTTTTCCTGCTGGTCTTGGTTATAAAAATGGAGATCTGCTGTTTGACCTTCTTACTTTTGCATTTCGGGCAATTGACCTTCGCTTTATCGTGTTCAGTAATGCTCTGGGTCAGTGAAAATTTACGATTGCAGGCCTGGCATTGATAATCGTAAGTGGGCATATCCGTTTCTCCTTTTCATAAAATGAAACTACAATTTAATAGATCGGGACAGGTTGTCAAGAGTTTTATTGCGATCAAGCTGTTTTCCAAATAGAGGATGACGAGCCGCAGCCAGATGGATCAGGTGACTGCCCATGGCGCCGAAGGAAAAACCGGCTGCCTCCGCGGCACAGGCCATGCTGGCATCTGAACTGATATCGGGGTTGGGATTGATGTCAAGAATATAGAAGATACCATCCCGTAATCGGATATCCATGCGGGCGAAGTCGCGGCAACAATACGTATTGTACGCTGCCCGGGAAGTACGCGTCAACAGATCATATTCCGATTCACTCAGTGGAGCCGGCAATCGCAGTTGAATTTCTTCATAGTGCAGGGATCCGGGACAGAACTTGGCATCATAAGTGCACAAGCGGTCCCGGATGTCGTTAAAGCGGCTGAAATCCATTTCAGCCGGCGGCAGCATCTGCACGTCACCGTTGCCCCATAACGAGACATGAAATTCCCGACCGTCGATAAAGTCCTCTATCAAAGCAGGCTGTTTGAATTCATCAAGAACGTAGGCGAGCCGGAGGTTCAATTCATCACGGTTCCGGACGACAGCATCCGTGGTCACGCCGAGACTGCAATGTTCATGCGCCGGCTTCACGATGGCAGGGTAGCAATGCCAGTCGCCGGGTTCGGCAACGTCACAGATGCGCCATGAAGGCGTGGGTAAGTTATGCTTTTCCAGTAATCGCTTCACATCGGCTTTTTCCCAGCTCAGCTTGAGAACATCCGCTGTCGAGCCTGTGTAGGTAAAGCCCAGGGTCTCGAGGACTTCCGCCACAAGCGCATCGCTGTGCGGGATACCGGGCAGCTCCTCGCACCAGTTGAAAACGATCCATTCACCGGGATCATAGTTTTTTAGGTGGGCGGCTAAATCGGCATTACAAACGGTGACTGTCGTCACCCGATGGCCGATCTCGTATAGGGCCGATGCGAGCCGGTCAGCTTCATGGACGGCGACCTCCCTGTCCCCTGAGGGCCAGGCAGGATCCAGATTGTGCAGCAGCAGGACCGGAAAATCTTTCACGTTTCGATTGTTTTTATCCTTTCAAGGGGTCTTACGATGCTATGATACACACATTCTTGAAAAGTTCTCAATGAAAAACAGGATGTCTTCATCTTGGTATCTGTGAGAATATGTTCTGGTGAAGAACTGAAAGGATAAAACTCTCGAGTCAGATAATCGTTAGCCGGGCGTTTTTTGCTAAGGAGGGATTTGATCCTTTATACAAGAGCTTAGGGATGAAATCC
This sequence comes from Syntrophaceae bacterium, assembly GCA_003161855.1. GTDB lineage: Bacteria > Desulfobacterota > Syntrophia > Syntrophales > Fen-1087 > Fen-1087. The sequence continues at coordinate 34,896 of PMNM01000102.1, forward strand.
ACAGATGGGTTGACAAGATTGTTGATAGACTTGTTTATAGCTTTCATAAGTCATCAATTGATGCGATGTATTAACGTAATGCGCAAAATTTAAGCAATAAAATAAACTAATGATTACAAATAGATAAAATAAAATCACCTGATATCTTGAATTTATGCGTCTCTGAAAGCAAGTTATGAACCGTGCGAGCAAATCAGGCCCCTTTTTTTGAATTATCAGCGATAATAATATAATGTATATATTAACATTAAGATAGAATCAAGCCTGATATAAAATAGCTGCTCTATTTATCTTTATCATTTTCTAATTACGTCAACTTCTCAACTTTATTTACTTCTTTTCAACTCAGATTTCATCAGGTATGATGGGCATCCGGTAAATCATTTTGGTATTTTGAAATTTCATTATAAGGATCATTTGAATTAATACGCACTCCCTATTGCTTACTGAGTATAAAGGTTTTGGCAAAAAATTATTATTCATAGTGGGAAATCATGGCTTACATTTACCGATCAAAAGTAGGTACATTTTCTATTAGGGCCGATGAATTAAGTCCCGGTACTTTCGAGTTATGTGTCGGTGGCATCTGGTTGAACAACTATGAAACTGCCGATAGCGCTGCCGGTGCGGTTTACAAGCGTGAGACCGGGTGGTACGAATGGGATTGCCGTGAAGATCCGAAGTCACCCTGTAATTTGAATGAGTGGGAAATGCTTTGCATGGACCCGGCGGAGAGGGACATGGATTGAGAATCGCAAGGGAAATAGATACGCTCACGGCAATGATCCGTATCTATTGTCGGGATCTGCATGGGACCCAAGATGATATTTGCCCCGGCTGCCTTGAATTTCAGGAGTATGCCTTCAAGCGTCTTGAAAAATGTTTTTTCCGGGAAGATAAACCGACCTGCGCCAGATGTACGGTGCATTGTTACAAGCCGCATCTGCGCGAGCGGATCAGGGAGGTTATGCGGTATGCCGGCCCCCGCATGGTTTGTCGTCATCCGATCCTGACNNTCGATGAAAAGGTGGGAAGACGAGAGTTCTGTCCTTTCTGCCGGGCCGATCTTCATGGCTGTCTGAACTGTCAGTTCTATGATCCGGGTTCCTACAACCAGTGCCGGGAAACACAGGCAGAAAGAGTCCTGGAGAAGGATCGCAGCAACTTCTGTGAATATTTTGTCTTTAGAGATACGATACCGGGTATGATGCCGGATCAAGGCAAGGAAAATGATAGAGCCCGCCTGAATTTACTATTCAAAATCTGATGAACGAAAGAACAGGATTGGACAACAGAGGATTTGCAGAACTAAAAAGTGCTTTCACCCGTTGTCTCTGATCAGCATCGTCGACGGATCCAGAAGCAGGGGAGCATCACCGGCAGCCGGCGTTACCCCTTTCAATGGCCTGATATGGATTTCGGAGCCCTTGGGTTGGAGTTCCAGAGCCACATCAAAAAGATCGGCAACGTGCAGCAGTTGCAAGGGCAACCCGTCGGGACCGGGTTGTTCGTGACGGTGGGTGTGAACGGTAAACCAGACGCGCATCGCCTGTTTTTTTGCCAGCATCTTCAGGTCGCAAAAGGGCTGTCGTCCTGATTCGTCAAATCGCAATCCGTCGATGATGATCATCTGAGGATGAAAGATATCCTGCGCCATCAGATCCGTCAGCCGTTCTTCCAGCCTGGGCACACTGAATCCCTCCACTTTGAAGGTCAGGATAAACCGGTGCGGCAGGACGTCCTCCCAGAGCTGTTTGATCTGCTGTACCTGGGCCTCCGTCGCGAGATGATGAAAAAGCTCCTGGTACCAGAGGTTGACCTTGTTGACGGGATCATGCAGACTGATGTGGAGGACATTTCTGTTTCTCAGCATCGCATTGAGGGCCAGTTGCACCAGAAGCGCCGTTTTACCAACACCCGCATGAGCCAGAACGGCACCGAAGCCACCTTCCTGAATCACATCGTCTGTCTCGGAACCCATCCGTCTGAGGGGGTTGCGGAGAATCAGGTCTTTCTTGAACATGGTCATATTCCTGTCCTTTAAAGTGATGATCGTTGCGGTTCGTTTACGCAATAATACGGGTTGCATCGCTTTTCGTTATTCGTCGTGAGCATTTTAAGCCGCATTCTTCTTACGTTGGGCCACTTCCTCGGCAATCTTTTCCGCGATGGATTGCGGCACCTGCCGGTAAAGGGCGAATTCCATAGTGAACTGGGCCTTGCCCTGGGTTGATGACCTTAAAACCGTCGAAAATCCAAACATTTCCCCCAGCGGTACCTGTGCTTCCACGACACACATGGGCCCTTCATCCTGGGCGCCAACGATCATGCCCCGGCGCTGGTTCAGAAGACCCATGACTGCTCCCTGAAATTCCGTGGGGGTTTCCACAACCACCTTCATGATGGGTTCGTGAATCACTGGCTTGGCCTTGAGATAGCCCTCCTTGAAGGCGCCTCGTGCGGTGGCCTGGAAGGCCATGTCGGAGGAATCGACCGCGTGGGAGGCACCGTCGTTGATGACTATCCGGATACCCGTGACGGGAAACTCCATTTTGGGACCTTTGGCTAGGCACTGCCGGAAACCCTTTTCTACAGCGGAAATGTATTGAGTGGGGATGGATCCTCCCTTCACTTCATTTTCGAAGACGAAATCGGCATCCGCGACCGGTTCCACATATCCGGCTACCCGCCCGTATTGTCCAGAGCCGCCCGTTTGTTTCTTATGGGTATAGTTAAATTCTGCCCGCTGGGTGATCGTTTCCCGGTAGGCGACGCGGGGATTCCCGGTTGACACCTCAGCGCCATACTCCCGTTTCATCCGCTCTACATAGACATCCAGATGGAGTTCGCCCATCCCTTCGATAATCGTGTCACCCGTTTCGTTGTCCACATAGGTCCGGAAAGTAGGATCTTCCTTGGTGAAACGGTTCAGGGCCTTGGACATGTTAATCTGGGATTTATTATCCTTCGGGACGATAGCCAGCGAGATGACCGGTTCCGGCACGAACATGGAGGTCATGTTCAGATTAATCCCGGGGGATATAAAGGTATCACCGGAAGCACACTCGATACCGAATAGGGCGGCAATGTAACCCGTGGGGATGGCATCGATATCTTCCATCTGATCGGCGTGCATGCGCACAACCCGGCCGACCTTGACCTTTTTCCCACTTCTGGCATTAATGATCGTCACTCCCCGCGATAAATCACCTTGATATACGCGGATATACGTGAGCTGACCGTAGGGGCCGTCTTCCAATTTGAAGGCCAAAGCCACGATGGGTTTACCAGGGTCACAGGAGAGAATGACCGGCGCCTCGTTATTGTCTCGGTCCAGTGCCTCGTTCTGTACGTCGGCGGGGCAGGGGAGCAGTCGGTTGACTGCATCGAGAAGGGGCTGAACCCCCTTGTTTTTATAAGCCGATCCCATGAAAACGGGGGTCAGCTCCCGCTTCAGTGCTCCCCTGCGGACGGCAGTGAGGATGAGATCTTCCGGAATATTCCTCTCTTCGAGGATGGCTTCCGTTAATTCGTCTGAAAACATGGAGGCGGCGTCAATGAGTTCTTCCCGTTTTGTTTTTGCCTCGGCCAGGAGATTTTCCGGAATCTCTTCCGTCCGAACGACTTCCCCGTTATCCCCNNAGGCCGATGGGAATCTGCATGGCCACGGCATTGTGCCCCAGTTTTGACCGGAGCTGGGCAATTACACGGAAAGGGTCGGCACCGCTACGGTCGCATTTGTTGATAAAGGCGATACAGGGAACCTTATACCGTTTCATCTGCTGATCTACGGTAATGGACTGGGACTGCACACCACCAACAGCACAGAGTACCAGGATGGCGCCGTCGAGCACGCGGAGCGACCGCTCCACTTCGATCGTGAAATCTACGTGGCCGGGGGTATCGATGATATTGATTTCATAGCCATTCCACTCGCAGAAAGTCGCCGCGGAGGCAATGGTGATGCCACGTTCCTTTTCGAGTTCCATGGAGTCCATGGTGGCGCCGACACCGTCTTTCCCCTTGACCTCGTGAATGGCGTGGATCCGCTTGGTGTAAAAAAGAATTCGTTCGGTCAGTGTCGTCTTGCCCGAGTCGATNNTCATTTGGATGTCTTATACCAGATGGGGGATTCTCCATAAACAGGTATTTCAATAAAGTGGTGCTAAATAATGGATGAAATGGGATTTGTCAAGATTTTTTTTATATTCTTTATGCTTTGGTTGATGAAGGGGTTTTTATTATATTTAGTTGACAAATCAGGCATAATCATTGAGAATCCCTGCCATCCTTCTAAATTTTTTCAGAAAAAGATTGAATCCATGGCTGATGAAGACCTTTCAAAACTGAAGATTGACCGATCTGCCAAAGCGCTGCCGCGGAAACGGTGGAGAAAGGGGTTATACTGGGGTGGCGCGGCGGTACTCCTCCTGGCTCTGTCTGGCCTGTATGCCGGGGGTGTGATCAGACCCTCCGCATCGGTGCAGGTGGTGACGGTTTCACAGGTCTATCCCTCTCAGACATTCACGCTGCTCAATGCCAGCGGTTATGTGGTGCCCCAGCGCAAGGCGGCTGTAGCTTCTAAGATTACCGGGAGGCTCGTTTCCCTGATGGTGGAAGAGGGCAATCAGATCAAGCAAGGGCAGATCATTGCCCGCCTGGAAAACGACGATACCCTGGCATCACGCGATCAGGCTTTGGCCAACCGGAAGGTCGCCGAGGCCAACCTGGCGGAAGCCAAGGCGGAGCTGAGCATTGCCACTTTGACCTATGGCCGGAATAAACGTTTGCTGGAACGCCAAATTGTTTCAAAATCCGAATATGACAACGCCGAAGCACGCTATAAGCGTGCACAGGCCGCTGTTGCCGCGGCGAAAGCCGCTATCGGGGCCAGCACAGCCGTCCTCAGGGGTGCAACGGTGGCCCTCGATTATTCCCTGATCCGGGCCCCCTTCGACGCTGTGGTGCTGACAAAAAACGCCGATATCGGCGATATTGTAACCCCTATCGGCGCGGCTACCAATGCCAAAGCGGCCGTAGTGACCATTGCCGACATGCACTCCCTGCAGGTTGAGGCGGATGTGTCCGAATCCAATCTGGGTCTGATCAAGGCCGGCCAACCCTGTGAAATTCAGCTGGATGCCATTCCTGATACCCGTTTCGCAGGTGTCGTCCATATGATCGTGCCCACGGCGGACCGGAGCAAGGCTAGCGTTATGGTCAAGATTCGCTTTCTCCAACCGGATCCCCGGATTCTGCCGGAAATGAGTGCAAAAGTGGCATTTCTCTCACGGCCGGTGAAAGAGGCGGAGCAACAGAGACGTACTGCCGTCCATCATCTGGCCCTGGTCAAACGGGGAAAGCAGCAGTCCCTGTTTATCCTTCAGGATGATCATGTGAAAGAGACCGTTGTCCTTACCGGAGAGACCTTCGGCGATATGATCGAAATTCTCAGCGGGGCAAAAGCAGGGGACAGGGTGGTGATGAAGCCGGATCAGTTGAAGAATGGCGCCAAAATCAAAATCGCCGAGAAGTAAGGGGATAGCGAAGCCATTTGAATCCTATAGATTGATAGATGGAAAACGAACCGCCGATTGTCGAAATCAGAGACCTGAAGAAATCCTACCACCGCGGGGATCACGTCGTCCCTGTTCTTGAAAACATCACCTTTGATATTCAGCAGGGCGAGTTTGTGGCGCTCATGGGCCCGTCGGGTTCGGGGAAAAGCACCCTACTGAACCTGATTGCCGGAATTGATAAGGTGGACAGCGGCTCCATCCGGGTGGGTAGCATTGAAATCACAGAACTTTCCGAGACGGAACTCGCCCACTGGCGTGCGACGCATGTGGGTTTTATTTTTCAATTCTACAATCTGATTCCCGTTCTGACAGCCTTTGAAAACGTGGAACTGCCCCTCCATCTGACGCAGATCACTCGAAAGGAAAGACGTGAGCATGTGAAAATGGCCCTTCGTCTGGTCAATCTGTCCGACCGCATGGACCATTATCCCGGTCAGCTTTCCGGCGGCGAGCAGCAGCGAGTGGCCATTGCCCGGGCGATGGTTACGGACCCGGATATTCTGGTGGCCGATGAACCAACAGGTGATCTGGACCGGGTTTCTGCCGAAGAAATTCTGGAGTTGATGGTCCGTCTCAACCGGGAATCCAGAATGACCATCATCATGGTGACCCATGATCCGCGCGCCGCNNGCCTTTCGCCATAAACTCCGCACTGCCCTGACCATTCTTGGGATTACCATCGCGATCCTGGCCTTTGGAGTGTTGCGCACCGTTGTTGCCGCCTGGTATGCCGGTGTCGAATCATCATCCGCCTCCCGTCTGGTCACCCGGAATGCCATCTCCCTCATTTTCCCCCTTCCCATTTCCTACAAGGACAAAATCCGTCAGATAGAGGGGGTCCGGACCGTTTCCTATGGCACCTGGTTCGGCGGCGTTTACAAGGACGAAAAGAACTTCTTTCCCAATCTGGCGGTGGAAGCCCGGAGTTTTATGGAAATTTATCCGGAATTTATCCTTTCTGATGAGGAATTGCGGGCCTTCATCAAGGATCGTAAAGGCTTCGTGGCCGGGCGGAAATTGATTACCAGATTCAAATGGAAGATCGGCGATACGGTGACCCTCAAGGGGCTTATTTTCCCCGGGGACTGGGATTTTGTTCTGCGGGGTGTTTACAGGGGACGTGATAAAACGGTTGATGAAACCCAATTTCTTTTCCACTGGGATTATCTCAATGAAAGAATCAAACCGAAAATGCCTACGTGGGCAAATCAGGTAGGTTTCTATATGATCGGCCTGACCCGGCCGGAACTGGCTGCGGATGTGTCGATTGCCGTCGATAAAACCTTTAAGAATTCGCTGGCGGAAACGCTGACGGAAACGGAAAAGGCATTTCAGATGAGTTTTGTCTCCATGACTGAGACCATTGTGTCAGCCATTCAACTGGTATCCTTTGTGGTCATTATTATCATCATGGCCGTTGTTGCCAACACCATGGCCATGACCACCCGAGAGCGGATCGGGGAGTATGCCATTCTGAAAACGATGGGCTTCGGCGGTTGGCACATCCTTTCCCTGATTCTGGGGGAGTCACTGGTGATCACACTCGTTGGCGGGGTTCTAGGTATTGTCCTGACATTTCCTGCAGCCGCGGTTTTTAGCCATGAACTGAGTAATTTTTTTCCGATTTTCAATGTGGAAACAAAAACGATTTACCTCGATTTCGCGGCGGCGCTCCTGGTCGGAATCGTTGCTGCCGTTGTCCCCACCAGGCTTGCCATCCGCATTCGCATTGCCGATGGACTCAGGAGGATCGGCTGAATGGCCATTCCCTTTTCATACAGCCTTCGTAATCTGTGGACGCGGCGCCTGACCACAATCCTGACTGCCGGAGGAATGGCTCTGGTGGTCTTTGTTTTTGCGGCTATTCTGATGCTGGCAGCGGGACTTCAGAAGACCTTGGTCGAAACCGGATCATCGGACAATGTTGTGGTTATCCGCAAGGGATCGGTTTCCGAGGTTCAGAGCGGTATAGGACGGCAGCAGGCGTCGGTGATTGAGGCAGCACCGGAAATTGCCATCGGTCCGTCCGGTGACAAGCTTGTGGCTAAAGAAGTGGTCGTGCTGATCAGTCTGCCCAAGCGGGATCAGGACAAACCGGCCAATGTGGTGATCCGGGGGATGGCCGCCAGCTCCATCATTCTGCGATCCCAGGTTAAGCTGATCGAAGGGCGCTTGCCCAAGACGGGATCGTCGGAAATCATCGCTGGTCTCAATATCGCCAAGCGGTTCAAGGGAGGCGGGATGGGTGAGACTCTCCTCTTTGGCATGAGGGATTGGCAGATCGTCGGAATTTTTGATGCCGGCACTACCGGCTTCAACTCGGAGATCTGGGGAGACGTGGACCAGTTGATGCAGACGTTCCGCAGGCCCGTCTATTCGTCGGTCATTTTCAGGTTGCAGGATCCGCAGACTTTTCCGATGGTGAAATCCCGGTTGGAAAGTGATCCGCGTCTGACTGTGGAAGCCAAGCTGGAAACGAGCTACTACAAGGATCAGTCAGAAATGATGGCGACCTTCCTACGAATTCTTGGCATGTCTTTGACGATCATCTTTTCTCTCGGTGCGATCATTGGTGCCATGATCACCATGTATGCCGCCGTGTCCAATCGGACCGGCGAGATTGGGACCCTGCGGGCGCTGGGGTTTCAGCGGCGCAATATCCTGCTGGCCTTTCTGATGGAATCTCTGCTGCTCGGTTTCATCGGCGGCAGTTTGGGCCTCTTTTTTGCCTCCTTTATGCAGCTTTTCACGGTGTCCACCATGAATTTCCAGACCTTTTCCGAACTGGCATTCAGTTTTACTCTCACCACGGACATTGTTTACAAATCGCTGGGTTTCTCTCTGATGATGGGGCTGCTGGGAGGAGTACTACCGGCCATCCGGGCGTCCCGCATGAAAATTGTGGATGCGCTTAGAGCGGTTTGAGGGTTCANNCTTCTTACGGCCACCTCCTTTATGATTACCTCTGTCGTTTCATTTCGATGAATACATTACATCATATGATAGAAATCGGCGGCGGGTACGGTTATCTGACCCGGGACTTCCTGGATCGAAACAACACCCTGCAGGCCACCATGCTCGATGTTTCACCTTGCCTGCTGCAGAAGCAACGATACCTCCTGGAAGATCATGAAGTCAACTACCGGCAGGCGGACATCATGGATGTTGACGGCCGGGAGCTTCAACCCTTTGATCTGGCGATCCTCAATGAAAATCTTGGCGACTTGCCCACGATGGTTAATATCCACCGCGATGTTTTCGTATCACGCTTGCACGACTTGGATCAGCCTTTACAACGGGTGCGGCAAATGTTTGATCAATATGCCCTGGGTCTTCCAGAAAGTGAATTGTTCAACCTGAACATCGGGGCGCTGAATGTTCTGGAAAAGCTTTGTCATGCCGGAATTCCCTTTATTTTCATAAGCGAACACAGTTGCGAGGCAGAAGTGCATGAACCTTTACGGCGATGGATTCAGATTCAGTCACCGGGAAATCCGGAAAGAATCAGGCTCAGGGGACATGACGAGTATACCATCCGCTTTTCTTATCTGGAGAGGATTGCCCGGACATTTCAGTATAAAACCTTCCGGGGTCCGCTGGCGGATTTTATTGCGTTTGATTTTACGGATAAAGTTAGGTATATGATGCACTTAGAGTCCTTCATGAAAGATGAACACGAAATCATCCGGTATTTTATTGAAGACCGCTATCCATACGAATATTTAATCCTGATGAAGTCCATATGAACAGGCTATCCGATTTCATTTGCCATCGCTGCGGTAAATGCTGTCTGGCTGATTTTATCGTTTATGTGACTCATGAAGAGATGGAACGCTGGCGGCGAGAACGGAGAAATGACATCCTGGCCATGATTGAACAGGAAAGCGCCGTCTGGATGGGCGATCATCTGATTTCCTCGGACGATGGGCATTATCTGCACGGCTGCCCCTTTCTCACCTGGGAGGGAGACCATTCTTTCTGCGCGATTTATAATACCCGACCTCAGGTTTGCCGTGACTATCAACCGGGCTCTTCTGAATTATGCCCGCAATTCAAATAGAGGCGTCTGTAATGATTTGTAAAGATCCCTGACGAAAAACGTCGGAAAGGAGCTCATGATGAACAGGGTGATGAGAAACATTCTTTTATCGGTTCCGGTTATTTTTGCTCTTAATTTTATTGCGCTGGATTGTTCCGCTCTCCGGTGTGGAGATGAAGTCGTCAGTACGGGTGACAGCAAAGCCAGAGTGCTGATCAAGTGCGGGAAACCGACATACAAGGAAAAAATCGGTGCAAAAAAAAGCAGGCGAAACAAAGGGGGATTAGAAAAATGGTATTACAATTGCGGCAAGAATGATTTTATTTACGCCCTTACCTTTGAAAAGGGTATTCTAACAAACAGGGAATGCAGCGGCATCTGAAGAAAATGATACACATATTCACATTTTGCTTGACATTAAAGTTCAGAAATATTAGAAAATAAACCGTATTTTTAGGGGGGGGATGAAGAGCAAAAAAGCTCGTAAATTCTAATAATTAAGGAAAGGGGGGATTCGATACCAGCGCAATTTTCAGGTCTTATCGTGCCGGCTTGGATCTGACAAGCCGATTTTCTCAAACATCTTCAAATAGATCATCAAGCATTTTTAATCTAAGGAGGGATAAGAATGACAACACCCATTCAGCAAAAAATTCGTGACAAGAAGAGAACGGCAGAACAGATTGCAGATATGGTCAAATCCGGCGACTGGATCAACCACGGCAGCACCGGCGGCGACTCCACCGTATGTACGGAAGCCGTTGCCAAGAGACTCGGTCCCGGCAAAGGCCAGTTGAAGAATATCGAGTTCTGGCTTTACGCAATGTTCTATCCCCATCCGGAACTCCAGCAGCTCGACCCCATGCAGGAATATCATTGCGTCCATGAATTCTTCTTCTTCCCCTGGAACCGCAAGGCCAGAGACACCAATGGCGTCACGGACTGGGCGCAGTGGGGATGGGCTTACGGCATGAACGCCCATCACTATCGATTTGTCAATGCCGTAAAGGAAAAACGCGGCATCGACTGGTGGTTCAACGCTGCAACAGCGCCTGACGAGCGGGGCTACTTTAACATGTCCTACGGAACCAACAACTGCAATATCTTTCGCCAGACAGCGAAGAAGACCGTCTTTGAAGTACGTTCCGACTACCCCTGGGCGGAGGGCGGCCGCTTCAACACCATCAATATCGACGAAGTCGATTACTGGGTGGAAGTGGACTGCGCCAAGTATAAATGGCCCCAGATCAATGAAAAGGCCATCCAGGCAAAACCGGTGGAAGTGGAGATTGCCAAGCACGTTATGACGATCATGCGGGATCGGGACATTGTTCAGCTCGGCATCGGATCACTGCCCTCCGCCTGTGTCGCCGCCATGGCTGACGCGGGATTCAAGGACCTCGGTATCCACACGGAGATGCTCAACTTCGGACTGATCAAAATGATCGAATCGGGTCAGGTCACCAACAAGTACAAAAACCTGGATAAAGGCAAGAGCGTCTGGACCTTTGCCTTCCCCGTGGATGTGGAGTGGTACTACAACACGATTCACCACAACCAGGAGATGGCCGTCTATGATATCAACTATACCAATAACTTCGATATTCTCAGAAGAATCGACAACATGATCGCCATCGACAACTGCGTCGCCGTGGACCTCCTCGGCCAGCAGAGCACCGGTTTCTATGAGAAACG
>PMNM01000102.1:46281-48178 GCA_003161855.1 Syntrophaceae bacterium
ACATGAAAATGGCCTGCTGGCACCAAAATTCCCGGTGTCTATGCTCAAAGACAGAAGGTATCCTTCTTACGACGAGCGAAGAAATTACAAGGTTCCCTTGGGCGGAGAAATCTGGGGCTTCGATTGGGATCCCTACCAGAGCGCAAAGTAAGTCATTCACCCTTTTGACAAAAAGCCCGGGGCTTGCCCCGGGCTTTTTGATAACAGTGAAATGATATCGGGCTAATCTTTCTATCGGCTGCAATTCTGTATGACCGTTAGAATGCCAGTCCGTTTCGGGTATCCGGAGATTTCAAAAGTGAAAAATAAATCTACTCAGGGGAAAAAAACACCGACAGGCCTAATTCCGGAATCCTCGGGATCCAACAAACAAATTGTACTAATCATGCTGTTTCTCTTCTGGATTATCGGCATTATTGTGATTTTCATCAAATGGGGTAACTTCTGATTCGATGGGTGGTAACTGCAAAGATCATGAGATTTTCTGCTTGACAAAGTTGTTGCAACTTTGTTAGCTTTACAAGAAGTTGGAAGGAAGTATTCCATTGTTCTTTTTCACAGCAAGTTCCATCAGGATTTAGCGCCATAGCGGACGGGACCTTATTGTGCATCTGGAATTTCTTCGGGTTCCGTAGAGTTTGTTCCTTGATCTCCAGGAAGCAGAAAGTGCTGATTTATATCTGTCAGGCATGAAATTCCATGAAGAAAGGGGGGATGCAAAGGGGAGTTTGTCAAGAGCGGATAAAGTAGTGGTTAAGTGATTAATCATTTATGCAAACCAAGCTCTTTATCATTATTCCGTAAAAAACAAAAAAGGAGGAATTTATTATGGCGCAAGAACATAGTTTTGCAACTCCCGGTCCTGCCGGACTGGCCGCATTGGCTGTTGCGTGTTTTGGTTTTGGTGCGGTATTTCTTGGTCTGGTCAAACCGGGCGGGCTTCCCCTCTTGGCTGCCTGGCTCTTTGGCGGTTGTCTGGTTCAGTACACCACAGCGGTCATGGAGCTGAAAGACCACAACATCCTCGGTGGCAACGTGTTCATGTTCTTCTCGGCTTTCTTTATGCTGGGAGCGGCGCTTAGCGTTCTGTCCAAGTTCTTTATGCTGGCAGGCGCTGGTGCATTCATTCCGAAAGCGGCAGCAGCGGCGGCACCGGCAGCAGGGGCATTGGTAGCAGCGATAGCTCCGGCGGCACCGGCGGCGGCAGCGCCCGTTTTCTGGTTCCCCAAGCCCGACGCCTATGTCGAGGGATGGATGTGGATGGCAGGCGCTGCTTTCCTCACGGCAGTAACACCGGGCTATGCAAAAGGGAATGCCTTTATTTTCCTGCTCGTCGTCCTGATCGACATCGCTCTGTGGCTCATCGTTGGTCAAGACTCGGGCTGGTATGGAAATCCGGCAATCTGTAAGCCGATCATTGGATATTGTTTGATCGCAGCCGGGTGGCTCGGTATTTATCTGGCGGGGGCGACGGTCTGCAATACCGTGTATGGCAAGCCGGTATACTTCGTACCCAAGCCATTAGTGAAGTAATTATTTATAATACCGTTGTATGAGGAGGGCAGGTTGATTAAAATAACAACCTGCCCTCTTTTTTTATAAATTTCATTCAAGACATTCCCTCCTTGATTTCTTCTTGCTTTCAAAAAGCTTGAATGGTATTCAGTTAATGCTAAGGGGGATTTTTTGCATAATCTCCTGTCCATGAACTCACGCTCGTCTGATCTCTTCTGAAATTGTGAACGCGAAAGTTAAAAAAGGTTTTCCCCAAGAGGGATACCTTCTTTTGTACCGAAAACGTTGAACATCACCGGAATAACATATTTTTTCCGAAATTTAGAAACGTCTTAAACTTATTTAGTATTTGTATCTGATGTCGTCTTATCGACAGGTAACC
>PMNM01000156.1 GCA_003161855.1 Syntrophaceae bacterium
GAGCTGGGTTCAGAACGTCGTGAGACAGTTCGGTCCCTATCTGTTGTGGGCGCAGGATATTTGAGGGGAGCTGTCCCTAGTACGAGAGGACCGGGATGGACGAACCGATGGTGTTCCAGTTGTCGCGCCAGCGGCATAGCTGGGTAGCTACGTTCGGAAGGGATAACCGCTGAAAGCATCTAAGCGGGAAGCCCACCTCGAGATAAGATATCCCTCCTGATGGAGACATCAGGACTGAAGACCCCTCGTAGAGTACGAGGTTGATAGGTCAGGTGTGTAAGCACAGTAATGTGCTGAGCTAACTGATACTAATCGGTCGTGCGGCTTGACCATAATTATGGTCTTATAATGAAATTGTTTCAGCGGGCGTTCATGATATGCGATTGTTATTATAAAACATAGAGATATCTCGGTGGTTATAGCGGAGAGGACCCACCCGTTCCCATCCCGAACACGGAAGTTAAGCTCTCTTGCGCCAATGGTACTGCATGGGTGACTGTGTGGGAGAGTAGGGAACTGCCGGGATTTAATAAAAAACCCCTTCACTGGTGAAGGGGTTTTTTATTTTGCAACATCGATCACCTTGTGTTATAAATTGCACAAAAGTTATATAAATCCATCCGGAGAGCGGTCCTAATGTCTGGTCATTCAAAATGGAGTACCATCAAAAGAAAAAAGGGCGCCATTGATGCCAAACGAGGCAAGGTATTTACTAAATTGATCAAGGAAATTACCCTGGCAGCGAGATTGGGTGGAGGTGATGCGGAGGCAAATGCCAGACTGCGGCAGGCCATTATGGCGGCCAAAGATGAAAATATGCCCAAAGACAATATCGAGAGAGCAATCAAAAAAGGGACCGGTGTCGGCGCCGATGCAGTGACCTTTGAGGAGGTGACCTACGAGGGATACGGTCCCGGCGGTGTTGCGGTTCTTGTCGAAGTGATGACCGACAACAAGAATAGAACCGTTGCTGAAATCAGGCATATCTTGTCCAAGCATGGCGGGAATCTGGGTGAAAATGGTTGCGTTGCCTGGATGTTTGAAAAAAAAGGAAGCATTCTCCTGGAAAAAAAGTCTGTCAACGAAGATGAGCTGATGGAACTGGCCCTCGAAGCGGGTGCACAGGATGTGAAGGAAGAAGAAAATGAATTTGAAGTCATTACCGATCCGGCCTCTTTCGAGGAGGTTAAAAAAGCCATCGATCAACGACAATTCAAGTATGTTGAGGCTCGGATCAGCATGATTCCCCAGACGACAGTCAAGCTGGAGACGGGAAAAGCGGAACAGATGCTGAAAATGATGGAAAAGCTGGAAGATAACGACGATGTGCAGAATGTTTATGCCAATTTTGACATTGCCGACGATATCATGGAGAGATTAAGTGCCTAAAGGACGGCTTCGTGCAAAATCCAGATTCACCGTCCGGATCTTAACTTTAAGAGTTCATCATTGAGAGTGTTAGGAATTGATCCCGGCCTTCGCAAAACAGGCTATGCGGTCATTGAAAAGCATCGCCAAGGGTTGTTTTATATGATGTATGGCGAGATCGGGCCGGACAAAGGAGCACCCCTGTCCCATAGCTTAATGACCATTTATAATCGTCTCTTGGACGTGATCAGAGAAACAAAACCAGATTGTATGGCCGTTGAAGATGTCTTTTATGGCAAAAATGTGAAAAGTCTGATCAAGCAGTCCCATGTGCGAGGTGTTATTCTTTTGGCGGGGGCTCACAGCGGCACCCCGATTTTTGAATATAGCCCCCTTGAAATCAAAAAGGCCGTTGTCGGATATGGCCGTGCTGAAAAAAGTCAGGTTCAGAAAATGGTCAAAGCCATCCTGAATCTGACCGAGCTGCCGCCGTTGGATGCAGCCGACGCGATGGCGGTTTCCATCTGCCATGCCAACTTTGTAAAGGTCGTACCCGTCTGAAATGATTGCACGTATCAGTGGCATACTCATCTACAAGTCCGTAAGTCATGTAATTGTCGATGCCTACGGGGTCGGATACCGAATCTTTGTTCCTTTGACAACCTTCTATGAACTGCCCGAAACGGGCCAACTCGCTACCTTGAATATTTATACCCACGTCAAAGAAGACGCCATTCATCTTTTCGGCTTTCACACTTTTGAAGACCAGGGGATCTTCCAGATGCTTATTTCTATTGCTGGCATCGGGCCCAAGCTGGCCATGAATATCCTTTCGGGTATACCCGCACGGGAGTTTGTCAAGGCAGTCACTCAGGGAAACATGAGCCGTTTGGTAGCGATACCCGGTGTTGGTAAAAAGATGGCGGAACGGATGATTGTGGAATTGAAAGACAAAATGCTCAAGGTCGATCTGAAGGAAATGAAATCAGATAATGGTCCTGGCATCGTCGGGGACAATGCAATGAAAGACGATGCCCTTTCGGCTCTGGTGAATCTTGGCTACAAGAATGCCACGGCGAAGGCTGTTATTGAAAAAGTTGTATCTGAGTCGGTAGAGGGATTAGGTCTCGAAGTCTTATTAAAGAACGCGCTAAAGACTTTATCAAATTAGATGCAATGATGCCTTCAGGAAAGAGAATGCTTCCATGACGGATAAGGTTGTGAAAAATCCGCTGATCAGTCCGGCAAGTCTTGAAGTGGAGAATGGGTTTGAGCTTTCCCTCCGCCCGAGAAATCTTGGCGAGTATATTGGACAGGAAAAGATAAAAAATAATCTGTCTGTTTTTATCGAGGCTGCAAAAGGCCGGCGAGAGGCCCTGGATCATGTCCTTCTCTACGGTCCCCCTGGTCTCGGGAAGACGACCCTTGCTTATATTATGGCGAGGGAAATGTGTGTGGATATCAAGGTTACCTCAGGTCCCGTTATTGAGCGGCCTGGGGATCTGGCAGCCATCCTGACCAACCTGCATGATCAGGACATTCTGTTTATTGATGAAATTCACCGGCTTTCCCATGTTGTTGAAGAGATCCTCTATCCCGCCATGGAAGACTTCCATATCGATATCCTGATCGGTCAGGGACCGTCAGCGCGATCGATGAAGCTGGAGATTCCAAAATTCACACTTATCGGCGCCACGACAAGGGCTGGCCTGCTGACCTCCCCCCTGCGGGATCGATTTGGCATGAGCTTTCGCTTTGGCTTTTACAGCCCCGATGAACTTTCTATTATTCTCAAAAGGTCAGCAAAAATCTTATCCGTGGATCTGGATGACGAGGGTGCCCATGAAATGGCGCACCGATCACGAGGCACTCCCCGAATAGCGAACCGTTTACTGCGACGGGTGAGGGATTTCGCGCAGGTCAGAGCGGCTGGCAGCATTGACAGAAATGTGACCATTGCGGCGTTGAATATGCTGGAAGTAGATCACCGGGGTTTCGACCACATGGACCGCATGATTCTGCTGACCTTGATCGATAAGTTTGATGGGGGGCCGGTCGGCATCGACAATATGTCCGCTGCCATCGGTGAGGAAAAGACGACCATCGAGGATGTCTACGAACCTTTTCTCATTCAGGAAGGATATATTCAACGAACAGCACGGGGCAGGATGGCGACAAAACTCGCCTATGAACATTTCGGGAAACCCTGGGCGGAAGCCAATCAGAAGGAACTCTTTTGATATGAAGCTGTTGCTGCACCTTTGCTGCGCCCCCTGCACCATTTATCCGTTAGACCTATTGCGACAGAACCAGCATGAAATCTGCGGCCTCTTTTATAATCCGAATATTCATCCCTATCTTGAGTACAAAAAACGTCTGGAGACCCTGAAAGATTATGCGGACAGGCAAAACCTGAAGGTCATCTGGCCGGAGGGTTATGAAATGGAAACCTTTCTGCGAAACGTTGCCTTCAGAGAAGCAGATAGGTGCTTGCAATGCTATTACCTCCGGTTGAACTTTACAGCAATGACCGCGAAGAGCAGAGAATTCGACGGGTTTACGACAACGCTTCTCTATAGTAAATTTCAAAAACACGAGATCATTAAGGGGATTGGGGAAAGTCTGGCCAAAGAATATGGGGTGCGTTTTCATTATCAGGACTTCCGGGTAGGCTGGGCGGAAGGGGTTAGAATTTCTAAGGAAAGCGGGATATACCGGCAGCCGTATTGCGGTTGCGTTTATAGTGAAAAAGAACGTTATTATACTGATCGTTAGAGCATCTGAATAGCGAAGTGTGTCAATTCTGACACAGATCAGGAGCAATCTGATTTCCTTTGCCAATCGGCTATTGAAACAAATAATATAAAAGCTGTATGTATCTAATAGCTTAAATTGATGCAAAGGTTTATCATGATCAACACAATAATGGTATGTATCTTGCCTATCATATTGAAAAATGAGAGATATTGATTAACTTACAGGAAACTGATCCGCTGATATGTACTTACAAAGAACCGTCAAACATGAAATTGAGTGCAGCAGTATCGGGCTCCATTCCGGCCGGAAAGTCAGCATGAAGATAAAGCCTGCCGAAGTGGATGAGGGTATTACGTTTATTCGTACAGATCTGCCGGATCATCAACGCATAAAAGCAGATATCACGAATGTTTGTGATACTACCCTGGCGACGACCATAGGCAATAACGGATCGGCTATTTCAACCATCGAACACCTGATGTCGGCTTTTAGTGGCATGGGTGTTGATAATGCCATTGTCGAGGTAAATGCCCCCGAGGTTCCCATTATGGACGGAAGTGCTTTGCCTTTTGTCAATATGCTCAAGACGGTTGGCACCCGTGTTCAGGGTCGATGCAAGAAATTACTGGTGATCAAAAAAGCTGTCTCTGTTGAAGATGACATGGGAACAGCGATGATGCTGCCGGCGTCGGAGTTTAAAATCACCTACAAGATTGATTTTAAACATCCTGTTATCGGACAACAGTCTTATCATTTGACATTTTCCGATGTGACCTATGAAAATGAAATCTGTGCGGCACGAACATTCGGTTTCCTGAAGGATGTTGAGTATTTGCAGGCAAGAGGGCTGGCGCTGGGTGGCTCTCTGAAAAATGCGATTGTCCTGAACGACAAGAAGATCATCAACAAAGAGGGCTTGCGATGCCCTGATGAATTTGTAAAACACAAGATTCTGGATGCTATTGGAGATCTCTCCCTGCTTGGAATGCCGATTATCGGCCATTTCATTGCCTATAAATCCGGACATAAACTGAACAACCGCCTCCTGCAAGAAATCCTCGCTCATGAAGAGAATTGGTGCATTGTCCATCATTACCCGAAAGAAGACCACACAGAATCAACCCTCCCCTTGAACGTACCCGCCTTTAGTATCCTTGACGCCATCAACGCTTGACGGTTTCGTAAAAAAGTCCTTATG
>PMNM01000168.1 GCA_003161855.1 Syntrophaceae bacterium
TGGCAAAGGACGTCAAAATTATCCGAGGGATCTGTCGTCAGCTGGACTGGTCCCTGAATAATAAATAAGGGGTTGAGCGTTTTGATTGTGCAAAACCGTTATGCATCTTTGGTTGTGACCTTGACGAGGATGCTCCGGCAGCATTCGGCGTTTTTAATCACGAAACAGTCTGGCTTCTCCATCAGCTGGTACTGGCCGTTCGCTTCAATGATCAGATCTTCTTTTGATAAACTTCCGTCTTTCGGTATCAACATCATCCTTCCGATGGGAATACCGCTTTCCTTCAAGACCGCCATGATGAGTCTCCTTTTTTTAAATTATTCCCGTACACTGGGTGGTAATCTCAGATGAAAACAACCCCGGTCCACGTGACCCGGTCGACGATGGGGAAACTTATCGTCAAACCTGACTTTTCCGTTGTGGCTATCACATCAATGCCCATCGCCTCCATGGAAGGGCGGGCTTTGAAAGGGAAGAGGCAGGATCGGCCGGATTGGACTGCCACACATTCCTCACAGAGCCGGCAGCAACCCCCGATCAGGCCGGTGGCAAAACGGAAGCCTTTTTCGAAGGCCTTTTTTTCCGACAGATTGACCAGTTCATGGAGCTTCCTTGCCGGTGCGAAAACCTCAGCCGACGGGAAGTTTGCAGATGCGCCCTGAAGGGGTGCGGACACCTGGATGAGAATGGCCTTGGAGAAAAGCGCGAGGGCAACCCGGAAAGCGTCCACTGACGGGACATAGGGCGGGCACATAAGATTTTTATTGAAGCTGTCGCATAGGGGAATCTGGCACTTCAGCCGGACCCGTTCATCGACAACGATCTGGGTGATATCGACGAGCTTGACAGCGGAAGCGCCCTCCTCTGTCAATGTTGTCAGGAGGTCCATCAGGACTTTACGGGTCTGCCTGTGCTGATCTCCCGACATCCGGTGAACATTCCTGGGTCTGGTTTTCATAAGGTTACGATTCTTAAAATTCGATACCGGCCTTTTCCTTGATGCCCTGGGTATAGTGATGTTTGATTTCTTTAATCTCACTGACCGTATCGGCCAGTGCAATGATTTCAGCAGGAGCATAGCGGCCCGTCAGAACCAGGTCCAGCGGGGCCGGCTTCGTTTGGATCATTTCGACGACTTCTTCTATGGGAATCAGTTTGAAATCCAGGGCCACATTGATTTCATCGAGAATAATCATCTGGTATTCCCCGGACACCATGGCCTTTTTTGCGAGATTCAACCCCTGCCTGGCCAGCTCTATGTCTACCGGGGCCGGATTGTTTTTCATGACAAAACTGTCCAGACCGCTTTGAATCATCATCAGATGGTCGCTGAGGTATTTCTCGGCTGCCAGGACCTCACCGTATTTTTTCCCTTTCATGAACTGGACGACCAGAACTTTATTTCCGTGACCGATCGTCCGCAGGGCCTGACCGATGGCCGCCGTCGTCTTTCCCTTGCCGTCGCCGGTATAGACGAGGACCAGCCCCCGGCTGAATCTGGCCAGCGTTTCCGCGATGGGATCTTCCATAACCGTTTCTCCTAAAAAAAGCCCGGGCCGCCGCTGCTGCGGTCCTCCCGGGCTTCAGGGTTAATAGACGGAAAGCGTTTCCTATGGACGGGCCTTGAGATAGCGCTGGGCGATCTCTTCGGCCAGGGTGTAAGGGTCCGTTTCCTTTTTTAGTAACTGTCCAACCATACGTTCCAGGTCACCGTTCGCTACCAGGGCGTCCAGCACCGGCTCCAGAACGGCGCACCGAATCGCTTCGTTGAGTTCCACCGCCGCTTTCCGGTGCATCCGGCTGCCAAGCAGGTCATGTTTGACCAGGTGCTGGTAGTGGTCCTCGATCGTCTGGGACATCTCTTCCAGGCTTTTGACAAAACCAACCGGTTCAAAGGCGTTTTCACACTTGAGAATCGGCGGCCGCCAACCCGCCGGGAAGGCGGAAGCCGGCGCCATGTCGAGCATGGCCATCAACTCTCTGCGGAGCTTTGAGGATCCTTCCCGGTCCGCCTTGTTGATCACAAAAAGATCGGCGATCTCCAGGATTCCGGCTTTTATGGCTTGAATTTCGTCGCCCATCCCGGGGATCAACACGACAATCACCGTATGGGAGTGGTTAATGATTTCGACTTCCTGTTGACCGGTTCCTACGGTTTCCACGATGACGATGTCTTTGCCCATGACATCCATGATATGGATCGCATCACCCACGGCCTTGGCAAGCCCGCCCAAGGCGCCCCGTGTGGCAAGACTCCGGACAAAAACGCCCGGGTCTTCCGCATGGCGCTGCATCCGGATCCGGTCTCCCAGAATGGCGCCACCCGTGAAGGGGCTGGTCGGGTCTACGGCCAGCACACCCACGGTTTTCTCCTTTTTCCGGAAGGACTCCACCAAGCCATCCACCAGCGTGCTTTTACCCGCACCCGGCGATCCCGTAATACCGATGACATGCGAATGTCCCGTCAGCGGGAAGAGATGCTTCATGGTGGCGCGGGCTTCGTCCATACCATCTTCAAGATTCCGGATCAGGCGGGACGCCGTCCGGACATCTCCCGATTTAATTTTCCTTACTTTTTCCATCATGTTAGTCCCTCGGTTTGACATTTGTTTTAAACCAGGCTACGATACTGTCGAGGGTTGCGCCGGGAACAAAGAGAGCCTTGAGACCGGCGTCATAAAGCAGTTTAAAATCCTGTTCAGGAATAATACCGCCACCGACAACGGTAATATCACCAGCCCCCTGCTCTTTCAGCAGCTTGGCGACCGCAGGGAACAAATACCGGTGGGCGCCGGACAGACAGCTTAATCCCACGACATCGACGTCTTCCTGAATGGCAGCAGACGCAATCTGCTCGGGCGTCTGGTGACAACCCGTATATATCACTTCAAAGCCCGCATCGCGGAAACACCGAGCCAGCACCCTGGCCCCACGATCATGACCATCCAATCCCGGTTTTGCAACCATTACGCGAATTTTTTTCTCAGCCATGTTCAATAATCCTCCTCATTCCTTCTCTTAGTAGAGTCCCGGGTCACGGTATTCACCGTAGACTTCACGATAGACGTCGCAGATTTCCTGGACACTGGCCAGGCTTTTTACGGCCTCGATGCAGAAAGGCATGACATTGTCGCCTTTCTTGCAGGCGCCCTTAATGTCATTCAGGGCTTTCTTGACAGCCTTGTTGTCCCTCTTCTTGCGGACAGCCTGCAACCGTTTAATCTGCTGGGTTTCGACAGCGTCGTCGATCTCGATCAGGGGAATGGGAGTTACCTCGGAGGTGACGTATTTGTTGACGCCGACCATGATCCGTTCATTGGCGTCGATCTGCCGCTGGAACAGGTAAGCGGCGTCGGCGATTTCGAGCTGCGGATAGCCCTTTTCGATGGCCGCCACCATGCCGCCCATCTCATCGATTTTGTGGATATATTCCCAGGCCTTCTCTTCCATCTCATTGGTCAGGGCTTCTACAAAGTAGGAGCCGGCCAGTGGATCAATCGTATTGGCGACGCCCGTTTCCTCGGCGATGATCTGCTGGGTCCGAAGGGCGATCTGGACCGCATGATCCGAAGGCAGACAGAGGACTTCGTCGAGCGAATTGGTATGGAGCGACTGGGTTCCGCCGAGCACCGCCGCCAGGGCCTGCGTCGCCGTCCGGACGACGTTGTTGTAGGGTTGTTGCGCTGTGAGCGAGCAACCGGCCGTCTGGGTATGGAAGCGCATCCACCAGGAGCGGGGATCCTTGGCCTTGTAACGGTCTCTCATGGCCTTGGCCCAGATCCGGCGGGCGGCCCGCAGCTTGGCGATCTCTTCGAAGAAGTCGCTATGGGAGTTGAAGAAGAAGGATAGTCTCGGAGCGAACTCGTCAACTTCCAGCCCCTTGCGGCGGATGACGTCTTCCACATACTCCATCCCGTCGCGCAGCGTGAAGGCCAGTTCCTGAACGGCCGTGGAGCCGGCTTCGCGAATATGATAACCGCTGATGCTGATCGTGTTCCAGCGCGGGACGTGCTTGGCTCCGAATTCCACCGTGTCACTGATCAGCTTGACCGATGCATCGGGGGGACACATCAGGGTCTTCTGGGCAATGAATTCCTTGAGCATGTCGTTTTGGATGGTCCCGCCGATTTTTGACAGGGGGATGCCCCGGATTTCAGCAGCGGCGCAGTACATGGCCCAGAGGGCCGTTGCCGGCGGGTTGATCGTCATGGATGTGGTGACCTTGTCCATGGGGATGCCATCGACCAACTGCATGAAGTCTTCCAGGGTATCGATGGCCACACCGCACTTCCCGCATTCTCCCCTGGCCTTGGGACAGTCGGAGTCATAACCCATCAGGGTCGGAAAATCGAAGGCCGTGCTGAGACCCGTCTGGCCTTCCTTCAGCAGCAGCTTCCACCGCTCGTTGGTCGTCTTNNCCGGTCGGTTGGTTTCCGCGTATAAAGGGAAACTGGTTTGGATAGCCAATATCCTTGGCGAAATCCATGTCCTTGATATCTTCCGGTGTGTAGAGTCGTTTGATTTCGAGATCGGATACGGTTGACCAGCGGGGTTTCTGATCAGCCGACTTGGCAACGACCTTCTTGACCTCGTCTTCCCACTTTCTCCTCATTTCGCTGGAGCTGTCCAGCACTTCCTTGGCAAAATACATACGTTCCACCCTCCTTCTGTTAAGTCTTTCGTCTTATGAGACCGTAAAAAATTTCCTGCCTATCTAAGCCATTCTATTTCTTGCTTGACCATCTGAGGATTATGTGAGAAGTATCCCGACCCATCTGATCAAAATAGAAGTCAACATGGAAATTTTAGCTTATTGACCTGCAATTACAGGAGCGTGATGATACGCACAGCAGAGGCTGCATGGCCGACTGCTGTTTGATATTGTCTTCTTAACCCCGTTGGTTGATATTACGGAATCGGCTGTTTGTCAAGGTAAAAACATCAAAAAAAACCAATCATCATCCGGGTGGTTCATGATCTCCGTTCTGACAAACTTTGACGCCAAGAAGATCATGGATATAGTAAGGAAGAGTAATCAACCGGTCAAACGAAGAAAGTAAAAGCAAAGCCGTCATCTTTGCCTGAAGAGGTTTTTCGCAGTGCCAGAACCACTCCTGATGAGCCTGGA
This sequence comes from Syntrophaceae bacterium, assembly GCA_003161855.1. Lineage (GTDB taxonomy): Bacteria > Desulfobacterota > Syntrophia > Syntrophales > Fen-1087 > Fen-1087. The sequence goes on from PMNM01000168.1 coordinate 5,129, forward strand.
AAATAACGTCTATCTGGAAGACGAGGCGTTGATCATCATCGACCGCAGGAAATTGCCCCGCACGGTCATCCCGGTCTATTGTACGGAGGCCGAGGAGGTTGCCCAGGCGATCCGGGAGATGATGGTCCAGGGGGCGGGAGATATTGCCATTACAGCCGGGTTCGGTCTCTATCTCGCCGCTATTCGTCTGGAGCGAGAAGGGAAGGGCTGCAACCGGGTCCAGTTGGAGAAGACGGCATCCCTCCTGAGCGCCACACGCCCCACCGGATTTCATTTAGCCCTTCTCCTCGAAAAAATCCTGGAAAAGGTCGGTCAGGTAGGGAACAACCAACCGGCGTCCGCCGTGATCCTTGCCTTCTTACAGCGGGCACTGGTCAGACAGAAGGCGGTCTCTCAGGATACGGGCCGGCATGCGGAAACATTGCTCGTCTCCGGAGACACGATCCTGACCCACTGCTTTGCCGGAGCCGCGCTTCTCTACATGCTCAAGTATGCCAGAGAAAACGGCAAGGACATCAAGGTGATCTGTACGGAGACACGGCCCTACCTGCAGGGGGCGAGGCTGACGGCCTGGTCGGTCAGCGAACTCGGTATGGATACCCGGCTGATTACCGACAATATGGCCGCCTGGTGCATGTCACGGGGGATGATTCAAAAGGTCTTTACGGCAGCGGACCGGATTGCCATGGACGGCACCGTGGCCAACAAGGTGGGAACACTGCAACTGGCCATCAGCGCCCGTCATTACGGGATTCCCTTTTACATTCTCGGGTACGGCGGCCCTGACCGTCGTACCTTAAAAGGCGAAGATATTCCCATGGAAGAGCGGAACGCGCAGGAAGTTCTTGAATTTCAGGGGATCCCGATCAGCGGGCCCAAAGTGAAAGGATTCTATCCGGCCTTTGACCTCACCCCGCCGGAATTGATCAGCGCTGTCATCACGACGGCCGGTATAGAGAAAGGGTCAAATCGGAAGAAGGGGGCAGGTAAAAACGTGTCCGGTTAGTGAATGGCCTCCGTGGCGGACTCCGGATTTTTCTTTTCCAGGCGCAGAATGGATTCAGGGACAAGATAGCTTCTCATTTTCGAAGCAATGTAGATCAGAATCCAGAGATCATCCAGNNGGATGATCAATGACGACGATATCTCCTAACTCCATCTCATTTTCTCCTCCTTTTTTCTCGTGTCCGTGATGTGAAGAGCGGGTCATGTTACGGATGATTCTGGTCAGGACCTCAATTCCGGACCCCCCGCTTTTTCCGCTCGTATATCACAGGGAGGACGGTAATGCACGACAATCTGGATAATGAAATGAAAATATGCTATAAGGAGACCGCTTTTAAAATATCAAGGAGAAGTTTCGATGGAAATCAAAATGCCGATCAAATTTCATGGAAATTATGTGGTTTCAATCAGTTCCGGCGACTCAGAAGACCGGGAACGATGTCAGAAGCTGACGATACGGGCGTTAGCTGCGGAAGAGCAGGCGCACGCCTATAAAGGCATCGATAAAAACGACATGCCCACCCATCAGATTACCTTTTATGATTTTGGCTGCAAAAGAATCGTCGAAGGAAAACTGATTGAGAATAACGAGGAGCGCGCGGTATTCCGGGTCAAAGACAAGGAGTACGGGTTTTCACCGTTCAAACCGAAGAGCTGAAAGGGCTTGCTCCTCAGAGAATGGTCAGTCCGGCATGATGGCAGATTGCGCCGACCAACAGCGGGGCAATCTCGGTCAATTCACAGCCGGCGCCAAGAGTATCTCCCGTAAATCCACCGATTTTCCGGGAACTGTAAAGGGCGAACAGGATGGCCGTAACCGCGGAAAAGAGAAGAATGGCCAATCCGATTTCCCGGGCTGACCACCACCCCGCCATCATCATCAGCCCCCAGGTCCACAGGACAGAGAGCCAGGAGCGGTTTTTATCAAAAAGGGTGGCCAGTCCTCCTTCCTGCCGGACATAGGGAAGCGCGGTCATCAGTGTCACGATGGCGCTGCGGCCTGCCAGGGGCATCAATAGGATTAAACACCAGCGCCATTCCGGAAGGATGGCAGTCAAAAGGGTAATCTTCAGGATCAGAACGGCCAGGACGGCGATGACGCCCATCACTCCGGTCCGGCTGTCTCTCATGATTTCCAGCATCTTCTCCCGGGGTCTCGCACTGAAGAAACCATCCGCCGTATCGGCGAGGCCATCCATATGCAACCCACCCGACAGCGCCACCAGCAGAATAACGGTACAGGCACTGGCCGGCAGCGGAGGCAGGAGCCGGCTGATGGCCAGGTCGAAACCCGCGGCAACCATCCCGATCAGCAGGCCGACCACTGGAAAAAAGGGGACACTCCGTTCCAGCGCCCTGCCATTTCCTGTGAGGGCCGCAGGTACGGGCAGAATCGTTAAGAATTGAATCGCGGCAAAAAAGGGTTTCATGGGTCCGCCTTGGAGACGGCGGCCTCTTCAAAGGTAGCCACTTCGGTCAGGATACGGACGGCCGCTTCCACCAGATGCATGGCCAGCGCGGCACCCGTGCCTTCCCCCAGCCGGAGATCCAGGTCCAGCAAGGGCTTCTTGCCGAGGTGGGCCAGGGCGATCCGATGTCCCGACTCCATGCTGCGGTGAGAGGCAATCATATAATCCCGTGCTTTGGGCGCCAGATGCGCTGCAATCAGGGCCCCGGCCGTCGAAATAAAGCCATCGACCAGAACAGGTTTTTTGAGCGANNTCCAGGGGATCATCGGGATCGGGCCGGTTGATCGCCAGGGCCTTTTCGATCATCCGGACCTTGTGCTGATACTGTTCCTCATCGATACCCGTCCCTCGTCCCGTGACTTCCGCAACGGATGTGCCGCTGAAGACAGACACCAGGGCGCTGCTGGAGGTTGTATTGCCAATCCCCATTTCTCCTGTGCCGATGATATCCGTGGAATCGCTCAACGACAGGGCCACCTCGATNNTTGGAAATAATTTTTCCTTCCTTCGCCAAAGCGCTCAAATCACTGGCCACACCCATATCAACGACAAGGACCCGGGCCCCGGCCAGCCGGGCCAGGGCGTTGATCCCGGCGCCGCCCTGTACAAAGTTGTAAACCATCTGGGCGGTCACCTCGCGCGGGTATTTGCTCACGCCCTGGGCTGTGATGCCGTGATCCGCCGCCATGGTGATGACGGTCTTCCGGGCCACCGGCGGGTGAAGGGAACCGGTCATGCCGGCCAGCTCTTCGGCCAGATCCATGATCCGGCCCAATGCCCAGTAGGGCATGGTGAGCATCTCCAGTCTGGTCCTGGCGCGGCGACGAGCGTCAGCATTCTGAGGGTGGATGTTTTGAAGGGTCGATTCAAGCAATGTCATTAACAGGTTCCTGATAGAGAAATTCACTTTATGTTTAAAGGCAGACCGCTGACCATCAAAATGACCCGGTCAGCGCCGGCTGCCATGATCTGGTTGCACCGTCCGGCAAGATCCCGGTAATGCCTGGAGAGGAGATTATCGGGGACGATGCCCATCCCCACTTCATTCGTGACGAAAATCACAGTTCCCGGAAGTTCTTTACAAGCAGTCAGGAGTTGGGTACACCGCTCCAGCATATCCTCTTCGGTGATTTCCTGCCCCTGCTTTTCGGCTTCATAGAGAAGATTGTTAATCCACAGGGTCAGGCAGTCCAGAAGCCGGACCTGACTTTTCCGTGTTTTAAGAAGGGCGCCGGCCAGATCGATCGTTTCCTCAAGCGTCTGCCAGAGGGAAGCCTGACGCTGCGCCCGGTGTTTTTTGATCCTGGCGGCCATTTCCTCATCCAGAGGCGGACAGGTGGCGATATAGGTCCGCGACCCGGGGATGGATTCGGCGAGGTTCTGGGCGTAGGTGCTCTTGCCGCTCCGGCTGCCGCCGGTAATGAGAATGATTTGTGCCATGCCCTGCTTTCTCCTGATGCCGCCTGATCAAATTTCTTGCCTATTATTCGGCGGTGATGATAATCACAGAACCGGAAGGGTTGTCAAGAACTGACAACATCCCAAGGCTTTGAAGGAAACCAATTCATGAAACATCTTTTTGTCGTGATTCTCTCATGGGCGCTTCTTACCGGTCCCGCTCTGGCAGAGAGACCTATGAGGATTATTTCCCTGGCACCCAATGTAACGGAAATCCTCTATGACCTGGGGCTGGGAGAACAGGTCATCGCCGTGAGCAGTTATTGCAACTACCCGCCGGCGGTAAAAATGAAACCCAAAATCGGCGGCATGTCCAACCCGTCGCTGGAAACCATTATTGCCATGAAACCGGACATGGTCGTCCTGACGGATGACGGCAATCCCCGTGAGATTGAGCAGCGGCTCCGGAAGCTGGGCATCCGCGTCCATATCTTCCGTGCTAAGCGGCTCGACGATCTTCCCCGCGAAATCAGGATCCTGGGCAAAGCGCTCGATGTCCCGAAACTGGCAGAACGGCGCGCCGAACGGATTGAAAAAGTCGTCCGCAGCTATGCCAAAAAAGTCGCAGCCACCCCGGATCGCACCGGAAGGAAAATCCTCTTTGTTGTTCAGCCGGATCCGCTGATGGTGGCCGGACCCGGTACGGCCATTGATGATGTTTTAAAATTGCTGGGATTGCAGAATATCGTTGTGAATGCGCAAACGGAATACCCGCGATATTCTCTGGAAGAGGTGATCCGGCAGGCCCCCGACGTTATTTTCATCGGGATGAGTTCTGGCGACATGAAGGCCCAATCCAGGCGTCTGCTGAAAAGATTAAGTCACCTCGAAGCGGTCCGCAAAGGGAGGGTCTATTACATCGGTGATCCCCTTTTCCGGATGGGGCCGCGGATTACCGACGGCATTTCCGAAATTTCCGGATATATTGAGAAAAGCAGGGAATAAAGGTTCTAAAAAAAGCAGGTATCCCTGGACCAGCAGGAACTGTCCCGCCAGATAGGTGATCATCATATAAAAACGTTCATTAGGAATTTCACGGACAAACTTGCCGAAGGCGTTAAGAATTAACGGTTGCCGCCGCAGCCATGTAATACGATGCCAGCAGGGGCATCAGCGCTGGCTTGGTTAGATAACGCACCCGGGCGTTCCTGAACGCCTCGCCGGTCAAATGGGCAATCGTAAAAAAACAAACAGCAGAAGAAAAATTTCAGGCCACATCATCTGTCCTCAATCGAACTTTGGTAAAGAAAAGAAACAGGGATGAACATCGTCGCTACTTGCTTTTAACTACTACTGTTCAGCATTGGGCAGTTGTCAGAATTGATGATTATGGATGGAAAGAGAGTAACACCAAGCATCACCAGCGGCACACCCAAACTTGCCGCGTCAACGCCATCGAGTTTCTTGCTGTCTGGTGAATGCAATTGTTGAGCGTTTTCCTATTACTTCATGGTGTCTTTTCAATATTCATAAAGAATGCTGCAGGAAAACGTTCAGGGAAATGTTTTCTCATTTTATGTGAAGCTGCAAGAGTGGCTACACCGACTGCCGCCGCCGCTGCACCGACGAATAACCCATGTCCTGCTGCTAATAAACCGGTGCCCGCCTCAACCCCGACAATTTTTATAAGGTCTTGGTCTATTTTATCCCATTCCTCTTTTGCTAAGGAAACTTGTTCTTTTAATTCTTCTGCGAACAATCTGGCATTAGCTTCGTCAAATGGATCTTCAGTTCGTGCGTGTTTCCAAACCTTTAACAGAAAACTACGAAGCGATTCCAAACGACCTTCATTTCTCAACTTCAACGCGTGCCCCAACTGGAGATTATTGAGAAATTTGAGAGGCGTCTCCTGGAATGCTTTGGCAAAGGGCGACCAAACACGACTTTCAGCATTGTTTTGAGAACGGTCGATTTCTATTTCACGCCATTTGAAATGAAGGTCAGTTACAAGATATGACTTTGTTATGCTTGAAGTTAATTTGGCGATCTCATAGTTAGCTCCAGTAGTCATAAAGTGCAATTGCCCATCTGACCCTGGGCCTACTGGTTCTAAAAAATTGGGGTTACTTTCCCGTTCCTTATTGACATATTTCAAAAAATCTTTGGCAGTATATCCGTCTTTTTCCAGATCAAGTTTTTTTATCAATTCTTCGATATAAGAGTCCGGGGCGCTTAATAACAGATGAGTATGCGCCTGCTTTTTCATATGTCGTTTTTTTAATTCCTCGACCGAAAGTTCTGAGGCCTCTTTCAGTTCAGGTGTTTCTTCAATTTTTTTCCTCTGCCTTTGCATTGATTCCCAATTCAAGCGGCGATCAAAATCGGCAGGAGTACGGATAACTTCTATAAGTCCAGATTCAATCCATGGGACGAGTGACAACCAGAAATTGACATTTTTTAATGTTTGGGTCCTGTATTGTGCTGGTTCTAAAATTGGGTTGTATTCATCCCGGACACTGTTAGGATATATAAAAGGATCAACGACAAGAATTTTATTGGCATAAATCGAATGTCTTACGATACCTCGTGAGATATATTCAATGTCGTAGTCTCCTATATACAAACCTGAGACATCTTCAGATGTTGATTCAAGTATACTTGTGATGTCAGAGTTTGGTGCCCATACTTCAAGGATCGCTTCATGAATCTCACGTACGGCCTTCTCAGTGAATCCTTTTTTGTAGTCAGAGAGATTTTTAACTTTATTATTGTCTAATTGTAAGATTTCCGCAATCCTAGTAACAAAATGAATATTTCGTCCTCGTATTGATAAATAAGGCATCCAATCTTTCCCTGAACGAAAAACATCATTCCAATCGACCTTTCCATTACAACACTTTTTATATTTTTTCCCAGTACCACAAGGGCATGGGTCATTAGGGCCAATTTTTCTGTCTTTTACCATAGAATTTCATTTGCCTAACAATTAATGTAAGAACTTCGCTTTTTCCGATGAGCTGAATATCATAATAGCACTATTCATTGTTTTTAAAAGAGGAAATTATACAGTCTCATTGATAACGGATTGAAGTCATGCATTTTTGTTGAGGTTGACAATTTGTTTCTTTCAGGAAGATATGATTTATCAGGAGCGAGTGGTTGAGCTTGCCACTACACNNGGGAAAATAGGGGTTGACAAGGGTATCCTTTCAGTGTACGGAAACGCCGCAAACGGGCCGGTAGGCCCTTTTTTTGTTGCCGGAAACCAACATGATAGGAGAAATAAGACAGTGCATCATCAAAAGGAAATC
>PMNM01000060.1:0-3682 GCA_003161855.1 Syntrophaceae bacterium
CGATATAGGCAATGCCGAAAATCGTAAAGAAGCCGGGAACCACAAAACCGATCATGCGTTTGGGGTCTATGGTTATTTTGGGAAGATTTCTCAGATCCAGCGGTTTTCCGGGGGTCGTCTTGCCCGGCTGGACGGCGGGTGTTGTATCATCGGAGGACTTCTGTTCATGGCCGGCGAGAGCCCAGATGATCCTGTCCCGTTCCCGGGGATCTTTCACACTTTTCAATTTCTTAATGAGTTGTTTTCGATCTGCTTCGATGTTTTGCATCCTTTAACCTCCGTTTTGTACAGGTGACCGAAATTATATATCCTGCTTTCCCGTCATCTCGTCAATGTCGATTCTCACGATCCCGGTGATGGCCAGTTTTTCTGCGGGGAAATCTCCATATCCGCCTTCTGGCTGGTATTTCTCCATGAGGCGTTTGAGGGCAAATATCTTATCCATCCTGTCCTCGACCATCGTGGCCCTGCCTTTTATAATCACACTTCTGTAAAGGTATTTGGCACTGCAGGGGTTATTATCCGCTTTGACATAGGTGATTGGCAAGTCCAATTCGAAAACAACGTGGTTATTTCTTCTGATATCGTCTATTTTTTCTCCGGAAAGCGCCGTGTGAAAGTATATCTTCCCATCGGCGTAGACGAAGTTGAGGGGTTTGATCATCGGGTATCCATCGCTGTCCAGGGTGCCGAGCCTTCCCACCTGCGCGGTTTCAAGTAATTCGTTGATGATCTTGGGATTTTTTATTTCTTTTTTGTTTCGTCTCATTCAGGGTGCCCTTTCCATGCCGGGTTCTGGATCAGTTCTTGAGGACTGCACGTTTCTCCTGTTTTCCCGAAACCTGAGGGCTGTCAGGATGGAGATCGCGGCCAGGATGAGCATCATGCCCAAGGTCTCCCAGGTGTCCGGGCGCTCGCCGAGTTCGATGAGAGAAGCCGTGATCCCGATCACGGGAACGGCGAGGGTTCCCATCCCGGCCACGCCGGCCGGCAGCCTCTTCATGACAAAGGTCCAGAGAAGAAAGGCAAAGGCGCAAACCAGCACGGTGTTGTAGANNCAGGTACGGTGTCCACTGCACGGGCGGCTGCGGTACGAGAAGCGCGGCCATCACCAGGGGTATGGATCCATAAACGAATTGCCATGCCGTCAACGATACGAGATCGAAATCCGGTCTTTTCTGCATCACCTTGATGATGATGGCGCCGAGCGCCCAGAACATTCCCGCGATGACCGCGAGGATTTCACTGAAGAGCGTGCTTTTCAGCGACCAGGGCTCCAGCAGCAGGACCATGCCGGCAAAGGCCGTGACAACGGGGATCCAGTTCAGTCCCCGGATTTTCTCGGAGAGAACCGGCCAGGCAAAGATCAATATCCAGAACGGCATGGTGTAAACCAGGATGGATGTTTTCCCCGCGCCGCCGCTCACCAGGGCCCAGAGGATCAATCCCGTACCCGCCGCCGTCTGGGTCAGCCCCAGCAGGATGGTCAGGGGCACTGCCTTCGGCCGGACAGACATCCCCTGGCAGCGCATGAAGAAAAGGAGGATCACGCCTCCGAGAACCATGCGGAGGGCGTTGAAATCGCAAGGTCCCATGTACTGCAGGGATTTCTTCATGACGACCCAGTTATAGCCCCAGATGACCGCCAGCAGAATCAGTGCCGCAAGAGGCCTCCACCGGGCGGAAACCAGTCTGTTCAAGTTACCGGTTCACCCTCATTCCCTATTATGATAAGAACTCGTTGTTCAGGCATCGAAAAATTCGTTTTCAGTGCCCGAAGTATAGGGAAGACGGGTTGGTGTGTCAAAGAGTTTTTGCCCGCACGGGGCGCGACGTGATCTTTAGCTGATGGTTTCATCCAGCAGACCGTTCGACGGGATCTGGAAAAGTTCCTTCAGTACCTCGTCAAAATAGTCCGGGAGATAGCGGTTCCAGACACGTATGGGCAGCTCGAGCAGTTCGCGTTGCGATGACGCCGGAAAAGCAAACAGGTATTCCATGAGATATTCGATATTCTTGGACAGATGCCCACGGTATTGCTTATTCAGCCGCTGTTTGATAATCCGATCTTCGTGGATGCATCGGCCGATCTCGCTTTCAAGTGTTTCCTGATAATTCGAAATGATTATTTCCAGAACAATACCTTCCTCGCCGGAGCGCACAAATTCGGCAAAGGTCCGTTGCAATTGATCCGGAGGTATGCCCCGGGCCTGCATGACGGTCAGGATTCTGCCACGGATCGGTTGGGCGAGGATTTATTCACGGTCGGGACAATAACGGACAATCAGGTTGGTGGCGTTGTAGATGCCGCTGTGGTGCTCCTCTTCTATGACCGTGCAATCCGGCATTTGCTGCAATAACGTCATCAGGTGCTTCTGCCGGGACCCTTCCAGAATCAGCTTGATCCCCGCCACGTCGTTGATCATAATGTCTTCACCATCCTGAATCGGCCGATGGTGTTGCAGGTCTTCCAGCAGACGGCTCTCGGCTTCGAGGAATTCATCCAGCATCTCCTCCGGCAGGGTCACCAGTTGCCGGCGGGGGATGCCCAGGCGGCGGGCGCGGTCATCTGCAAGGGTATCGGCGTGTTTCTTGATGGCGTCAAATATCCGGTCGGTGATCCGCCTTGCCGCTTTTTCGGCCAGCCGCCGCACCCGCTTGATCCGGCTGGCGCCGACGCATTCATCTACTCCGCTGCAGGATGTGAAAAAAAGAGCGCCGTGAAAAGGGGTCTCGCGGTAAAAGTGCTCCGGATTAGCGCGGTAGTTGAGGATCAGCTCGTCAATGCGTTGATTGCGGTANNGTTTCAAACCGGATGGATACAGTTCCTGAAAAATCTTGTCAGAAAACTGGCGCAGATAACGGGAGACATACACGTGATTGAAATTAATCAGCCGGGTGATCAGATCTGCATCGGAAGGATAGACCTCATGATACATCCAGCGTCGGATGAGATCGCTCAGATCGGTGCGGTGCAGATAACTGTTAATCCTGATCATGCCACTCCCATCCCCCATCACGTTTGTCAATATCTTCTGTGTAGATATTTCATGGGCGGAATGCAAGGATTTCTTTCCGTCTTTATTTATTCTGTTGTAAAATTTCAAAAAATGTTTAAAGAGTGCCCTGCTGACATCGAAAGAATCCTTTTGAAATTTATAACAGGAGGGTGCAAAATGAAAAAAAACATCTTCATATTCATTCTTATGATTCTGGCCCCGGTCCTGTGGCTGGCCGGCGGATCAGAGGATGTCCAGGCCCAGACCATTGAGCTGAAAATGGCCCATTTCATGCCGCCGATGCACATTCAGCATCAGCAGTCTTTCTTACCCTTTGCGAAGAAAGTAGAAGAGCTGACTGGGGGCAGGGTAAAAATCAAGATCTATACCAGCGAGACGCTGGGTAGCGCCGCGCAACTGGCGGAAGCGGTCAAAACAGGCATTACGGACATTGCTTTTGTTGTGCCTTCTTATACGCCCGGGCGTTTTCCCAGAACATCGGCCCTTGATCTTCCCTTCCTTTTTGACAGCGCCGAGCATACCACCCGGGTTTTTTATGATCTTTATGACCGGCATCTTGCCGAAGACTATAAAGACTACAAGGTCTTATGGCTTTACAGTTGCGATCCCGGCCAGTTTTTTTCCGTTTCCAAACCCATCCGCAACCTGGAAGAACTCAAGGG
>PMNM01000060.1:3749-27545 GCA_003161855.1 Syntrophaceae bacterium
GAAAAGGCGTCGGGAAAAGCCTGGGGTCTGCGTGCGGCAAAGATCTATGATACCCTGGATGCCGATACCGTCAAAAAAGTCAATCTTCCGGGAGCCATGCAGATCTACCGACTCCCGGCGGCGGAGAAGCAGAAGTTTATGAATCAGGTGAAAATAATGGAAGCCGACTGGATAGAAAAAACCGCGCAGCAGGGTGTGCCCGCCCGGGAATTGCTCACGGCGGTTCATCAGTCAGCCATCAGGAACAGACCGAAATGAAGTGGGTCGATACCATCACGAACCTTATGAACCGGTTCGCTTACGGCATCCTTTTTGCGATGATGATGCTGACGGTGACGGATGTGGTGTTGAGAAAGCTCTTCAGCAAAGGGATACTGGGAACGCTTGAAATGACCGAGTTTATGATGGTGGGCCTGGTCTTGTTTGCTCTGGGCAGGGTCGAGAGGTTGGATCGCAATATCTCCGTCGATCTCGTGATGAAACACATGAGCCGCCGGGTCCGGTTGATGGTTGAGATGATCACCCGGCTGATCTGCTTCATTTTTTTTAGCCTGGTGACGGCTTCTTTGCTGGTTTATGCTCAGGCCATGAAGGCCTCCCATGAGGCCACGGTGGACCTCTGGATTCCCCGCTACCCCTTTGTCTATGCGGCGGCCGCGGGTTGTGCCGTCCTGGCGCTTGTCCTGCTGATGAAATGTTTGACAGACATCATGGAATTTAAAAAATCATGGAACCCCTGACTCTCGGACTGATCGGCATTTTCTGCATGATCGTGCTGCTGATGGTCCGCGTGCCCATCGGCTTCAGCATGGCATTGGTAGGATTTCTCGGGTTTTCCCTGCTGTCTACCTTTCCGGCCGGATTTTCCATGCTGGCCATGGTGACCTATAAGACGGCGGCCTCTTATACCCTGACGGTCATCCCGCTGTTTATTCTCATGGGACAATTTGCCAATCACTCCCGGATGGGGTTTGACCTTTATCAGACGGCCTATCGCTGGCTTGGTTTTCTGCCCGGCGGGCTGGCGATGGCGAGCATCGGGGCCTGTGCCTGCTTTGCGGCCATATCGGGTTCCTCCATGGCTACAGCGGCGACCATGGGGATGGTGGCCCTGCCGGAGATGAAACGCTTCAAATATGACGATGCTCTGGCGACCGGCTGTGTCGCTGCCGGCGGGACGCTGGGGATTCTGATTCCCCCCAGCACGGTAATGATCATTTACGGGATTTTGACCGAACAGTCCATCGGCACGCTCTTTATCGCCGGGATTATCCCGGGCCTGATTCTGAGCGGTCTCTTTATGGCGGCCATTTATATTGTGACTAAACGGAACCCCGCCCTGGGTCCGCCGGGACCGCGATTTTCCCTGAAGGAGAAGATCTACTCCCTGAAGGATACCTGGGGGGTGATTACCCTTTTTTTATTGATCATCGGCGGTCTTTATGCGGGCTGGTTCACCGCCACCGAGGCAGCGGGCATGGGGGCCTTTGGGGCTTTTGTGATCACCCTGATCAAAAGACGCCTGACCCGGCAGAACCTGACCGATGCCCTGTTGGAGACCACCCTGACCACCGGTATGATTTTCACGATATTGATCGGCGCCAATATCTTCGGATATTTCCTGACGGTCAGTCAGATGACGGATCAGCTCTCCACCTGGGTTGCCGGATTGGGAATCAGTCGGTATGCGGTCATGCTGCTCATCTGCCTGGTTTACATCATTCTGGGCTGTCTGATGGATGGCCTGGCCATCATGATCCTCACCCTGCCGATCGTTTACCCTTTAGTCATGGGATTGGGATTTGATCCCATCTGGTTCGGCGTCATGATGACTTTGCTTTTGGAAATGGGTCTGATCACGCCGCCTGTGGGCCTGAATGTCTTTGTGATCAGCGGCATAGCCCGGGATGTTCCTATGTATACGATTTTTCGTGGGATCTGGCCGTTTTTTGTGGCCATGGTCCTCTGTATGTTCCTGTTGATCGTCTTCCCGCAGATTGCCCTTTTTTTGCCGGCGACCATGGCAAAATGGTAGCGCCGGCATCGACGAAATCCGTTTCAAATAAATGATGGAACAGAAGCTTTTTCTTTTTGATTTTGACGGTGTCCTGGTGGATTCNNCGTGATTTTGTCGATTATGAAAAGATGAAACCATTCTATCCGATAATCCCGGTGTTGGCCGAGCTCTGTAAGCATCATATTCTTTTGGTCATTTCATCAAATTTTACGCAGGCCGTTCAAAACATCCTCATCCATTTTCAATTCAATCCCTGCTTCCGGGACATTCTGGGATCGGATTTCCGGTTCAGTAAAAAGGAAAAGATAGACTATGCCATGGCCAGATTTCAAATCGGCCGGGACAGGACCTACTATATCGGCGATACCGCGGGAGATATCCGGGAAGCGCGCGCGGCCGGAGTGCGAACGGTGGCCGTGACCTGGGGCTGGCACAGCCGGGAAAGGCTGGCGGCGACGCAACCGGATTTTCTGGTGGACACCCCTGAGGAATTGTTGAGTATTTAGAAGGAAGGATGTTGAACATCACAATCGTCCAAGCCTCAGACTTCAAGATTTGAGATGGCAATAGGCAGAATAGCCCTTTTCAACTTGACACAAAATTCAATTTTGTATAAATTCCTACACATATAAATATATACGGCCTTGACTGAAAACNNGGGCAACCCGATGAAAGATCAGTCCAAGACAAAGCAGGTCCTGATTCAGGAGCTGGATTCTCTGAGGGAGAGAATCGCAGAGATGGAAAGAACGGAATCAGAGCGCAAGCAAGTGGAGGAGACGCTTCAGCTGCAAGAGATGCAACTCCTCGCGATTCTTGAAGCTACCGGTGACGGCATTCTTGCCGTAGATAATGCCGGAAGAGTGATCAGGGCAAACCGGAGATTCGCAGATCTCTGGAAAATACCATCCGGNNGCTGTATGAATCGACCACAGAAGATTTTAACACAATCCTGTTCAAAGACGGGCGAATCATGGAGCGCTCTTCCTGTGCGCTACTGAACGAAGGAGTTATCAATGGACGCGTGTGGTCATTTCGAGACATCACCGACCGCGTTCGGGCTGAGGAGGCGCTGAAAGAGAGCGAGGAGAAGCATCGTAACCTCTTTCAGAATGCCAACGAAGCTATTTTTGTGGCTCAGGACGGCAAACTGGTATTTCTCAATCCCATGAGCGTTAACTTAATTGGTTATTCCGGCGAGGAAGTCATGTCAATGTCATTTATTGAGTTCATTCACCCGGATGACCGGGGCATGGTTATCGACCGGCACATTAGACGAATGAAGGGCGAAGAGATCCCCCACCTCTATTCTTTTCGGATTATTCATAGAGACGGTAACGTCAAGTGGGTGGAACTGAATACTGTCTCGATAAGTTGGGAAGGGAAACCAGCCACTCTGAATTTTATGAGTGACATCACTGACCGGAAGCAGACAGAGGAAGCGATCCGGCAAATGGCCTACCATGATACCCTGACGGGCCTTCCCAACCGGAAACTCTTTTTCGACCGCCTGGGTATTGCCTTAGCCCAGGCCCGGAGAAATCAAATGGGTGTCGCAATTGCTATGCTCGACCTCGACAATTTCAAGGATGTGAACGACCACCTGGGCCATGATGTGGGAGACCTCGTGCTCAAGGAGGCTGCGGAAAGATTATTGGATACAATGAGGAGGGGTGATACGGTGGCCCGTTTCGGCGGTGATGAATTTATCCTGATCCTTCCGGAACTGAAAGGAGCTGACGCCGTTCAGGTTGCGGAGAAGCTTGTTGATGCATTCCGTAAACCCTTTCTTATCGATGACCATGAACTGATAAGTACGACAAGCGTGGGAATTGCTATCTATCCCGGGGATGGCATGGATGCGGATGCGCTCATCAAGAATGCCGATATCGCCATGTATCAGGCCAAGCAAACAGGACGGGACCGGTACCATCTCTATAAAAAGTCCTGAAGCGGGGGATGCTATAAACGCATTGAAGGATTCAAAGGGCGGTCATCATGAAAGTACGGGTAACGACTTCATGAAAGGTCAATCCAAGACAGAGCAGGTCCTGATTCAGGAACTGGCTTCTTTGAAAAGGAGATTGAGAACAATCGAGGGATTCTTTTCTCTTTCGTGTGAAGTTTAATGCAGGTCCGTTTAATCAATGGAGATGGCCCGTTTCGGGCACAGGCCGGCGGCTTCCCGGACAGCTTTTTGATACTTGTCGGGGTCGGCGACCTCAAAATCTGCCTTCATATACATCCCCCAGGTCATGAAAACATCCGGGCAGTGATTGATGCAGGCTTCACATCCGGCACAGAGCTTTTTGTTGATTTTGATTCTCACNNGCCCTTTGGGCCTGGCGATGACAGCATTATAAGTCATAGAGGGTTTCATCCACCTGTGGTTTCGAATTCCTGATTCCCTTTTTTCCTTTCGACTCAAATGTCAAGGGTTCTTCCCCTTCCAGCAGATCGCTCATTTCGGCTTCGATCTGCTCCGGATCTTCCCCCCGTTCCATTCGTCTCAGAGCCTCTTCCATGCCCGATCCTAAGTTCATACCCGTGGTTTCGGAGAGTTTCCTCATCAGATTGGCTGCCTGGCGGGGGTCATCTTCTTTGATCTTATCAGCTTCACTGGCCAGCAGGGCCATCGCCTTTTCCATTTTAGCCTCGTCCATCGGTGGCCTATCGTTGCCGGGATCTTCGCCCCTGCTTCCCGAAACCTTGGCAAAAATCGACATCTGCCGCTTTAATTTAACCCTTTTGCATCTCGGACAATTCGGAATCCTGTCGGTCTTAGCCGATTTAGCAAAGAAATTATAGACCGTATTGCATTTGTGACAATAAAACTCGTAAATGGGCATGAATCATCCTCTCTCAAAAATCTGGCGATAGTTTAATGATTCCTGAAGGAAAATCAAGCCTCATTTTGAGGGGCTTCCAGGGCTTGAAGATGCCTGATCCGCTCCGTCAGCGGTGGGTGGGAATAATAAAACCAGGAATAGAAGGGGTGGGGGTGGAGGTTAGCCAGGTTGTCTTTCGCCAGGCGCTTCAGAGCGCTGCAAAGTGCCTGTGTGGAGCCGGTAAGCTTGTAGCTGTAATCATCTGCATCCCGTTCAAATTTTCGCAGCAGAGCCGCTCCCAAAGGGGTCAGGAAAAACATGAGCGGTCCGAAAAGCGCCGCCAGGAGCAGCAGCCCCACATAGGAAAGCGGCTGGGCAAAGCCGAAGGTCTGATAGAGCAGGGGCCAGCCGAGGATTTGGTAAGCCAGATAGAGCGTGATGAGGGAGACCACTTCCATAAAGGCCAGTTGCATGAGGAGGTGTTTCTTTTTCCAGTGTCCGATCTCGTGGGCCAGGATTGCCAGAATCTCATCGTGGCTGTGTGAGTTGAGGAGGGTATCATACAGGACGATACGCTTGGTTTTGCCGATGCCGGTAAAATAGGCATTGGTATGTCGGCTCCGCTTGCCCTCATCCACCTGATAGACCCCTGCTGTTTTTAAACCAAGTTTCGCCATCATGGCGATCATGGCTTCCTTCAGGGTTTCATCCTTGACCGGTTCATATTTGTTGAACAACGGGGCAATCACGATCGGATAGAGCCAGAGCATGAGCAGTTGAAAGGTGGCAAAGACCGCCCAAGCCCAGAACCACCAAGTCTTTTCGGCATAGTACATTAACGTCAGGAACGCTCCCAGAAGAAGGCCCAGCAAGAAAGTAGAAATGAGAAGATTTTTCAAAAGATCAATGATCCACAATCCAGGGGTAATGGTGCTGAAGCCATACTTTTTTTCGATAGCAAAGGTCCGATAAAGGTTGAACGGAAGGCCCAGGATGAAACTGATCAAAGCCAGTGCCCCGAAGAAGATCAGACCCGAAACAACGAAAGGAGCCTTCCACCGGAGAATGTGGCCGATCAGGCAGGGGAGAAATCCGCTCAGCAGGATCGCCAGCGTGACCAGATCATCACAGAGACCTTCCAGGGAATCGAAGCGGGCCGATTCGATCGTATAGCGGCTCATCCGGGTGAGCGTTTCGCTGTCAATTTCTCCGGCAAACAGTTCCGGCACTTCATGACCGTGACGCCGGAGGTGGCGGATATTGATAGCTGTCAGGAAACGACGGAGCAGGGCACTGGCGACAAAAGTCACCAGGAAAAGGAGCATCAATGTGTTGTATTGAACCATGGGGGGATCTTTAGGGCGTTTCGATATCTTTCAGGATTTTCATGAGGGTCGCCATCAGGGATTTCCTTAATTTATTAGGGGCCTTCTTTCATAAGCGGGAAGGTCTGTCAATAAAAAACATCCCCTTTTCACTTGACAATAAAACTATGGATATGGAAGATCATCTTAATCTTTTGATATGATCAAGGAAATCATCCGCAATCTATATATGATCACCCTGCCCATGCCCTTCCGTCTGAAGCATGTGCATGTCTACGCACTGGTGCATGACGGCAAGGTCACTCTTTTTGATACGGGCCTCAATACTCCGGAGACCTTTTCCATCCTTGAAACCGCGATGAAGCGAATCGACCGGTCGATTCAAGATATCGACAGGATTTTCATCAGCCATCGCCATGGCGATCATTGCGGTATGGCCGGCAGGATCAAGGCCGCATCCGGAGCAGAGATTCTGATGTCCGATCTGGACCATGCCTTCATCCGGATAGCGGACCAGGAAGACCNNTGGGCGACTGGACCTGTGAAGTTCTGTCCGCGCCCGGACACAGCACAGGTCATACCTGCTTCTTTTTCCGGGAGCAGGGCCTTTTGCTGGCTGGTGATCATATCCTGCCGGACATCACGCCGAACCTCAGTCCGGACCTTTTTGAACCATCCTTCCGGCCTCTGAAGCGCTTCCTGGAATCATTATCGGAAATGCGGGATCTGCCGGTCCGCATGGTCTGTCCGGCCCACGGCCAGCCTTTTGTAAATTTCCAGGAGCGGATCGATGAAATCATAGACCATCATCGTGAAAGAAAAGGGCTAACTTTTGCCTCGGTCAGGAAAAATCCGAAAACGGCTTATGAGGTGTCCATCGATCTCTTCGGACCGAATCTTCCTGAATTTGATCAGTTTCTCGCCATCAATGAAACCTATGTCCATCTCGTGGAACTGGTCCATGAGGGGCTGATTGAGGAAGAAATTCGTGAAAATCTTAGTTTTTATGGGGCCATCCGTTGAACGGCTTCTCCGGTTTGCGCTTCCGGTGAACCTGTGATAATGTCCGCGCAGATTTTCAGGAAAGAAGAGACTTTATTGATATGNNCTGAAGCACTATGGAATTCCCGTGGTGGAAGAGTGGGTGGTCAAGACGGAAGAGGATGCGGCTCGACAGGCCCAGGCAGCCGGATTCCCCGTGGTGTTGAAAGGGCTGGGGACAAAGCTGACCCACAAGACGGAGCGCGGCCTGGTCAAGTTGAATCTGAAAAACAGGACCGATGTCCGGAAAGCCGCCCGGCAGATTATGCGAGCGGCGGGTCAGGATCTGGAAGGGCTGCTGATCCAGCCCATGCTCTCCGGGCGTCGTGAATTCGTGGCCGGGCTCTTTAACGATGAGCAGTTCGGTCCGGTTGTCATGTTCGGGCTGGGCGGTGTTTTCACGGAAGCGCTCAATGACGTGGTCTTCCGCATCACCCCGGTGGATGAAGCGCAGGCCGGGCAGATGCTGGATGAACTTCGATCGACAAAGTTGCTGGGGCCATTCCGCGGTGATCAGCCGGCGGACCGGCCGCAGCTTATCCAGACGCTGGTCGGGCTGTCCCGTCTGGCCGTGGAATTGCCCGACGCGACGGAAGTGGACATCAATCCATTGCTGATCGGCGCAGACGGGCGGGTTACCGCTGTGGACGCTCTCGTCATTATCGGGGAACGGCTTTCGCCGAAAACAGTCCGTCCACCGGTAGATCCCCGGGCGATCGGGAACCTCTTTTATCCCCGGTCCGTTGCCTTTGTCGGGGCATCCGCCAAATTCGGCAAATGGGGACACAATCTTTTTTCCATTCTGGTGGCTGGTCATTACGAAGGCCGGATTTATCTGGTTAATCCCAAGGGCACCGATATTGCGGGCCGGCCGGTTTATAAAACCGTGACCGATATTCCCGATTCCGTGGATCTCGCGGTCGTTACCATTCCCGCCGCCAGAGTCCGGGATCTGATTCCGGAGCTGAAGGCAAAGGGTATTAAAAATATGCTCCTGATCAGTTCGGGATTCAGCGAGACGGGCGAGAAGGGACGGCAACTGGAGGAAGTCCTGGTTCGGGAAGCCCGGGCGGCGGGAATTCTGATCCTGGGGCCCAATACCATGGGCATCTGCAATCCCCATCTTTCCTTCTACTGTACAGGCACCCACGCGTTGCCGAAGCCAGGCTCCATTGCCCTGGTCGCCCAGTCAGGTAACCTGGGCACGCAGCTTCTGGCCTTTGCGGAAAGCGAGGGCATCGGGATTCGCGCCTTCAGCGGTTCCGGCAATGAGGCGATGATCACCATGGAAGACTATCTGGATGGCTTTGAGATCGATGCTCTGACCCGGACCGTGGTTCTTTATATTGAAAGTGTCAAGAATGGTCGCCGTTTTCTGCAGTCCGCCCGCCGGGTGGGCCGGAAAAAACCCGTGGTCGTCCTCAAAGGTGGCCGTACCGAAGCAGGGCACCGTGCCGCTGCGAGCCATACCGGGGCGCTGGCGTCCAACATCCGGATCTTCGATGCTGCCTGCCGCCAGGCCGGAATCGTTCTCGTGGAACAGCCCATGGAGTTGCTTGATCTTTCCGCGGCCTTCTCTTCGCTTCCCCTGCCCCGGGGAAACCGGGTCGGCATCGTGACGCTGGGCGGCGGCTGGGGTGTTGTCGCCACGGACCTCTGTGTTGAGCAGGGCTTGGAAGTGCCTGATCTTGAGCCGGACATGATTGCCCGGATCGATCAGATCCTGCCCCCCTACTGGAGCCGTTCGAATCCCATTGACCTGGTGGCCGAAATGAATCCCCAGGTGGCGATGACGGCGACTGAGGAGCTGTTGAAATGGGATCGCTGCGACGCTGTGATCCATCTGGGTATCCTGGGGCGCATGATCTTCATCGGACCCCTGATCCGGTCCGTCCTGGCGGCCGATCCGACCATGAACCGGGCGCTGCTTGATGAAATCCCCCTTCAGCTTCGTCAGTTTGAGACCGAATACATGCGGTTCATCGTGAAGCTGATGGAAAAATATGGCAAGCCCGTGCTGGGAGTCAGTCTGATGGCGGATGAACAGACGCGGACCGTGATGGAAATCGAAGGGAGCCCTTATAAGAGTGTGTCCTTCCTGACGCCGGAGCGCACCGTCAAAGCCCTGGCTAAAATGGTCAGTTATCAGCGCTGGCTGCAGAGGGAAAATGTATAGGAGAGCTTCTTCATGAGTACCATTTACATGGCAAGGCATGGCCAGGCCTCCTTCGGCCAGGACAACTACGATCAGCTCTCGGAAAAGGGCCGCCGTCAGTCGCAGATCCTGGCGGAATACCTGATCCGGACCGGCTTATCCTTTGACGTGGTCTACTCCGGGGATATGGTACGTCAGAAGGATACCGTCCATGAGGTGATGGCGGTGTACCGGGAACGCGGCTGCAGCCTGCCGGAACTGCGCGTTATGAGTGAATTCAATGAGTATAGTTCCCGGGACATCATCATGGCCCATATTCATGATGTGGCGAAAGAGGACCCGGCCCTGAAAACAGATCTGGAGAACATCTATGCCGATAAAAAGGCTTTTCAGCGGGTCTTCGAAAAGATCATGATGCGGTGGATCTCCGGCGATGCCGATAAGGCGGGAGTCGTCCGCTGGCAGGATTTTTGCGGCCGTGTGCAGTCTGGACTTCGTAAGGTCATGGCGGACAACGGGCGCAAAAAGAAGATCATTATTTTTTCTTCCGGTGGTCCTATATCCGCAGCGGTGCAGATGGCCCTGGGCCTGTCCGACGAGAAGGCCCTGCGCATCGCCTGGCATATCGTCAATACGTCGTTGACAAAATTTGTCTATGATGACGAGCGGGTGGCACTGACGCTGTTCAATCAGATTGCCCATCTGGAGCTTCTGAATGATCCCGGATGGGTCACTTACCGGTGACGGGAATCAGACAAGAATGCTCTGCGCGAGCCACGAAAAGCGGGTTGCGAAAGGTGAACCCGTTTTGCATAACTTAAGGGGAGGTTGATGATGGATTTTACCATATCTGAAAAAATGCAGGCCGTTATCGGCATGATGTCGGAATTTATCGAAAGAGAACTGATTCCGCTGGAGCCGGAATTTTTGACGAAAGATTTCAAAACGATGATTCCCGAATTGGCCGAAAAGCGGCGGATGGTGAAACAGATGGAGCTCTGGGCCCCCAACCATCCGAAGGAATACGGGGGAATGGGACTGGACCTGATGGAACACGCCCTGGTGTCGGAAGTTCTGGGCCGGTCGCCCCTGGGTCATTATGTCTTCGGCTGTCAGGCGCCTGATGCGGGAAATATCGAAATTCTCCACAAATACGGGACGGAAGCACAAAAGAAAAAATATCTCAAGCCCCTTGTAGACGGACAGATCCGGAGTTGCTTCTCCATGACAGAGGTGGAATTGCCGGGCTCCAATCCCGTCATGATGGATACGACCGCTGTCAAAGACGGTCCTGACTATGTGATTAATGGACAAAAGTGGTATTCCAGTTCTGCCGATGGCTCTGCCTTTGCCATCGTGATGGCAGTAACCAACCCGGAAGCGGCGCCCCATCTTCGGGCCAGCATGATCATCGTGCCGACCGATACGCCAGGTTTTAACCTGGTCAGAAATATCTCGGTCATGGGTCATACAGGCAGTGATTATTTCAGCCATGCCGAAATCCTGTATCAGTCCTGCCGGGTGCCTCAGGAAAATCTGCTGGGTCCGGAAGGATTCGGTTTTGTGATTGCTCAGGAAAGGCTGGGCCCGGGCCGTATTCATCACTGCATGCGCTGGATCGGCATCTGCCACCGGGTTTTTGACCTCATGTGTGCCAGGGCTTCCCAGCGGATCATCGCTCCGGATCGTAAAACGCTGGCGACTCAGCAGATTATTCAGTCCTGGATCGCCGAATGCGCTGCCGACATTCAGGCAGCCCGGCTGATGACCCTCCATGCCGCCTGGAAAATTGAGAATCTGGGCGTCAAGGAAGCCCGGGAGGACATTGCGCTGATCAAGTTTTTTGTTGCCGGCGTCATGCAGAATGTTATTGACCGGGCTCTACAGGTCCATGGCGGTTTGGGGATGACCGACGATACGATCATCTCATTCTTTTACCGGCATGAACGGGCGGCCCGGATCTATGACGGTCCCGACGAGGTACACAAGATGTCCGTGGCCAGGCGGATCATCAAAGGTTATGCCGGCCGTCCTGTGCGGTAAATCCGGGATTTTTTAAAAAAAGGCTTCACCGCTTGCGAACCATTTTTCATGGTTNNGGTGAAGAATTTGATCTGGTGAAGGTGGAAGCCTTCCTGAAGGACTCCATCCCGGGACTTCAGGGAAAACTGACCGTGGGACAGTTCCCCGGCGGCCATTCCAATCTGACCTACCTGCTGAAAATAGGTGACCGGGAAATGGTCTTCCGTCGTCCTCCCTTTGGCAGGAAAGCGAAAACGGCCCATGACATGGGGCGGGAATACCGAATTCAGAAAGCCCTGAAGCCCTTCTTTTCCTACTGTCCGGAGCCACTGGCCTATACAGAGGATGAATCGATCATCGGCTGCCCCTTTTATGTGATGGAACGGATCAGGGGGATCATTTTGAGAAAGGATCTGCCCAAAGGGCTCACCTTTACGCCGGCGGAGGCAAGGACCCTCTGTGAAAAGNNCCTTCGGCAAGCCGGAGGGATATGTGAAGCGCCAGGTTGGCGGCTGGTCGGAACGCTATCGAAATGCCCGGACCGATGATGCACCGGATTTTGAGATCGTGATGGCGTGGCTGCAGGAGAAGATGCCCGGTGAAAGCGGGAAAGTCTCCATTATCCATAACGATTACCGTTTTGATAACGTGGTCCTGGACCCGCATGAACCGTTGAAGATTATCGGCGTCCTGGACTGGGAAATGGCGACCATCGGAGATCCGCTGATGGATCTGGGCGGAGCGCTGGCTTACTGGGTGGACCGGGATGATCCCCCGAATATGCAGGCCATAAGGATGGTGCCGACAAATCTCGAAGGCATGATGACCCGGAAAGAGCTGACGGGCCGTTATGCAGAAAAGATGGGTATTCCCGTTGCGCATATCGATTTTTACTATTGCTTCGGGCTCTTTCGTCTGGCGGTGATTGCGCAACAGATCTATTACCGCTTTTATCACGGCCAGACAAAAGACGAGCGTTTTAAACTCATGATTTTTGCCGTACATGTCCTGGAAGAGGCGGCCAGGAAAGTCATCGCACATTCCGATCTTTAAAGGAGGGTAAAAAAATGCCACAGGACCTATTCTGTTTGGATCATAAGATTGCTTTGATCACCGGTGCCAGCAGGGGGATCGGCGAGGCCATCGCAAAAACGCTGGCCGATCACGGCGCCCAGGTGATCCTGGCCAGCCGGAAGATCGACGACTTGAAACGCGTGGAAGAGGATATCGTCAAGGCAGGTGGAAAGGCATTCAGTATAGCCTGCCATACGGGAGAGATGGCCCAGATCGATCACTTATTTGATGAAATCAGACTTAAATTTAAACGGTTGGATATCCTGGTCAATAATGCCGCAACCAATCCATTCTTTGGCGATGTCCTGAGCGCTGATGAAAAGGCCTGGGATAAAACCTTCGCCGTCAACATGAAGGGCGTTTTTTTCATCAGTCAGCAGGCGGCAAAAATGATGAAGGAGACAGGCGGCGGAGCCATCGTCAATGTGGCCTCGGTGAACGCAATCCGGCCAGCGCCTTTTCAGGGTATTTACTCGATCACGAAGGCAGGTATCGTCGCCATGACCAAATCCTTTGCCAAGGAACTTGCTTCCCTGAATATCCGTGTCAACGCCCTGTTACCGGGCCTGACGGATACGAAATTTTCGTCCATGATGATCAACAATCCCGATATGATGAAAATGATTCTGCCCATGATTCCCCTGGGACGGGCCGCAAAACCCGGGGAAATGGCCGGCGCCGTGCTCTATCTGGTTTCCGATGCCGCCTCCTATGTGACNNATCCTTAACCGTGTCGGGAGGTGGTATGAAAAAGATTCGAACATCGCTGATGCTGGATTCTCTTATCGGTCTCTTGCTGACCATGTTGACGCTGTCTGCCTTCTATTTTTCCTGGACCCCCCTCGAGGAGCTGGAATACCGGTTTTATGATCTTGGTTCGAACCTTAGAGAAAGAACTCCGACCTCCCCCATCGTCATTGTCGCCATCGATGATGATAGCATTGCCGGGATAGGACGCTGGCCCTGGCCCCGGGGCTATATTGCCCAGATGATCAATTTCCTCGGACAGTCTGAAGCCAAAGTCATCGGTGTCGATATCATTTATTCGGAAAATGATTTGAGCCAGGGATTGCTGGAAGTTCGTGATATCATCAAGGGCATTGAAGCCGACCCTCGCCTGCTGAAGAGCACACAGATCAATACCCTCTATGCGTCCCTAAAGGAAAGCGAAAAACGGCTGGACAACGATGCCATCCTGGCCGCTGCCATGGCAGAGAGCAAGAAAGTTATTCTGCCCCTCTTCTTTGCGCTGGGAAATCCTGTCGGGGGAGGGATAGAAATTCCGGATTACTTGAAACTGAACTCGCTGGCGGCCAGCAGTCCGGGGCAAGCGATAACTGCCCGTGAAATCGTACCCCCCATTTCTGATTTTGCCAAGAATGCCCTTGCTCTCGGTCATATCAATGTCGTTGCGGACAGCGATGGGACCGTCAGAACAGAACCCCTGCTGGTCAGTTATGAAAACCGTCTTTACCCTTCCTATGCCCTGCAATTGACCCTCAAATATCTGAATCACGACACCAAGGATATTCAGCTTTCCAGGAATTTGAAAATCGGAAATGCCATGATTCCGACCGATGAAAAAAGCAGGATGCTGATCAGCTTTAACAAACGTTTCCCCTATTATTCTTTTGTTGATGTGGTGAGTAACAAGGTTCCTCCGGCGACGTTTAAGAACAAGATCGTTATTATTGTCCAGAGTGCCGTGGGTCTGGGAACGTTGTTGACGACACCCATCGGTGTCAATGTGCCGTCCTGGGGCATCATCGCCAATGTGGTCGATAATATCCTCAACCAGGATCACATCGTAAGACCCGAATGGGCTTTTCCCCTTGAGGCTGGCGTGATCATCCTTTTTGGGGTCTTTCTGGCCGTCGGCATTCCGCTGTTGAAGGCGCGGATCAGTGCCATTGTTTCCCTGACCCTGCTAATCGTCTGGATCGGTGTGGGTGAATATCTTTTAGTGTCCGATGGATACTGGATTAAAGTGGTTTACCCTTCCCTGCTTCTTATTCTGGGTTATATCGTGATCGTCTCTAAGCGCTACTTCCTGACGGAGCGGAGCAAAGAGCGCTTCGAAGCGGACAGCGTAGAAACCAACAAGATGCTGGGCCTGTCCTTCCAGGGGCAGGGTCTGCTGGATATGGCTTTTGAGAAATTAAGGAAATGCCCGGTGGAAGATGAATCCGTTCGGGAACTTCTGTATAATCTTGGGCTGGATTTTGAAAGAAAGCGGATGTTTAACAAGGCCGTGGCCGTTTATGAGCATATCTCTCAGGCGGGCAGCTTTAAGGATATAGAAGACCGAATGAAAAGGCTCAAGGTGGCTGGTGATACCATGATCTTCGGTTTCAGTGGAGGCAGAAAGGACGCGACCGTGCTGATGGATAGTGCCGATACCAAGCCAACCTTGGGTCGTTATGAAATCGTCAAGGAGCTGGGTCGCGGCGCGATGGGTACGGTTTACTTGGGAAAAGATCCCAAAATAAACCGGGAGGTGGCAATCAAGACCCTGCGGTACGAGGAGATTGATGAAGAAAAGCTTGCCGAAGTCAAAAAGCGGTTTTTCCGTGAAGCCGAAGCGGCCGGGAAACTTTCCCATCCCAATATCGTAACCATCTATGATGTCGGGGAAGATTATGACATTGCCTACATGGCCATGGAGCTTCTGGAAGGGACCGACCTGGCAAAGTACTGCCAGAAGGACAATCTCCTGCCCCTGCCCGAAGTGGTCAGAATTATCAGNNGTGGCAGACTTTGGAATCGCACGGGTCATGACCGCTTCCAAGACTCAAACCGGTGTGGTCCTCGGTACCCCCAGTTACATGTCGCCGGAGCAGATCGCGGGACAGAAGGTGGACGGACGATCCGATCTCTTTTCGCTGGGGGTTGTATTTTATGAACTTTTAACCGGAGAAAAACCCTTCCAGGGAGACAGTATTGCCACCTTGATGTTCAATATTACCACCACGGCTCCTCTGCCTCTGAAAGATTTATCTCCGGGTATTCCTGAGCCATGCGTCACCGTGATTGATCATTTACTGGTCAAAGACCGAGAGTCACGCTATCAGAATGGAAAAGAACTGGGTGATGCCCTCAGCCAGTGTCTGAAAACATAGGAGATGACTGTGAAAATTCTCGCTGCCGCCAGAACAGATATAGGGCTTGTCCGGTCCAATAACGAAGATAATTATTACATGGATGAAGCCACGGGACTTTTTGTGGTTGCCGACGGAATGGGGGGACATGCCTCTGGTGAAGTGGCCAGCAAAATGGCGGTTGATATCATCCGGGA
Organism: Syntrophaceae bacterium; assembly: GCA_003161855.1. Classification (GTDB taxonomy): domain Bacteria; phylum Desulfobacterota; class Syntrophia; order Syntrophales; family Fen-1087; genus Fen-1087. The sequence continues at coordinate 19,507 of PMNM01000060.1, forward strand.
TTATTTCAAAGGCATGAGCAATAAGAGCCCGGCACAGATCGGCGCATATCGCAAGGACTGTTCGGACATGACCAACCACCTCGGCTCAGCGATCCGCCTTGCCAATCTGGCCATCTATGAAGCATCACAAAATAATCCCCAGTGGCAGGGTATGGGAACGACAGTGGCGGCAGCCGGGGTCGATGGCAATCGGCTGAGTATTGCCCACATGGGTGACAGCCGTGTCTATCTCATCAGAGCGGGAAATATCGAGCAACTGACGGATGATCACTCTATCGTTTATGAACAGGTCAAAAGGGAGCTGATCACTAAGGAGGAAGCGGCCAAGTCGGAGATGAGAAATATTCTCACGAGGGCTGTGGGTATTTCTGCAGAGGCAGAGGTCGACCTGGATGAGTTGACCCTGGGGCCAAATGATATCCTGCTCCTCTGCAGCGATGGTTTAAATGGGATGGTGGATGATGACACGATGCGCTCCGTGGTTGAAGCCAACGATGATCCGGCGGCAGCCTGTGAACAGTTGGTCAGTCTGGCCAATGCAAACGGCGGCAAGGACAACATTACGGTCGTCGTCGCCTGCATCGGGAAGAAAAAGGGGTTATTTTCCTTTATATCTAATATTTTCAAATGGTTCGGGAGGTGATGCTATGGCGAAGGTTTTGTTAAAATTCAAAGAGGCTGTGCTGAAGGAGATCCCCCTTGATAAGGAGGCGACAACAATTGGCAGGAAAGAGGAAAATGATATCGTCATTGATAATCAGGCAGTATCGGGCCATCATGCGAAAATTGTGCAGGAGGGAGGTTCCTTTTTTATTGAAGATTTAAGCAGCCTGAATGGGACCTTCGTAAACGGGTATAAAATTACGAGATGCGAGTTATTTAAGGGGGATACGATTCTGGTAGGCCTGCACAGCATGGATTTTCTATCTGACAAGGTCAGACCTGAGGAGGATAAAAAAAGTTTTACGGTTCGCGGCCGTTCCATGGATGAGACGATGGTGATCGATCCCCGGGATCAGAAACGGATATTGACCTCTCAGGATAAGGAAAAACCGGATGTGCTCGGTGGGTTCATGGTGCTTGACGGCTCGACGGATAAACGGGATTATGAATTGAAGGAGCGGGTTTCTACCATCGGCAAAGTGGATGGCGCCGCAATCCATCTGAAAGGGTTTTTTTCCCCCAAGGTGGCTGCTCTGGTGAATAGGAGAAAGGAAGGGTATTTTATTACCCCCTCCGGTGGAAAATCAATGAGAATCAATGGCCGGGAAATTGATCATCGTTATGATCTGAAAGACGGTGATATTGTCGAAATCGGAGGTATCAAACTTCAATTTTATTTTAAAGAATAAGAGCCTCAGTGTCCAGGGGCTGTCTCGACTTGACTTGACTGATCCTACCTGCTACACAGTCGGTCCGCGATACGACCGGCTGTGTATTTCCCCATCCTGATTTCTTTTTATCTTTTAACCAGAACAGTGTTTCACGTGAAACATTACGGTGTCTCGTGATTTTTCCGGATTGCCTTCAATAATTCCGTAACGGCTATGTTGCCGTCAAAAGAGTCAGTGAGATAAACGTACCTCCCTGCATGGTCATGATAATGGGGAATCTTTGAAAAATAGGTTTGCAGCGGCTCATAGCTAAAAAATCTTTTTTGCTACCACAATGATCCTTAAAACAAACACAAATGCTCAACCACTATGTCTACTTGCTAATTTGCAGAGAAAATCCGATTCGCCGCTTACAAACCATTATTATGGTTTATGCAAAGCGCTCAATAGTGCATGATCAACGATGGTGGACAGCGGACATTCAGTGCACCGTGAATATTTTTTTGTACAGAATTGTTTGCCCGTATTCACCAGCAGGGCATGATACTGGTTGAACAGAGGCACACTTGGGGGAAGATTGGTCATGAAAAGGCTCTGAATATCTGCATAAGGGGTTTCGCTGGAAATGAAATCATGCCTTTGTAAGATTCTCCGTGTGTAGGCATCAACAACAAATATTGGTTTTTGTCCGGCATACAGAAGAATGCTGTCAGCGGTTTCCTCTCCAATGCCCCTGACGGTCAATAATTTTTCCCTTAAAATCCAAAGCTCTTCGGCAAAAAGTCTGTCAAGGCTATCTTGGTATCCATCATTCAGAAAGGTCAGGAAGGCTTTTAACCGTTTTGTTTTAACACGGTAATAACCTGATGGCCGGATCAGGCTGGCCAGGATATCATCCCGCGTTTTGAAAAGCCTTTTTGGATCGAGCAGATTTTTTGACTTGAGATTGGCAATCGCCGTTTCCACATTACGCCAGGTCGTGTTCTGGGTCAGAATTGCACCGACAATCACNNGGTTGGCAAAAGGATTCCATTTCCAGGCGGTGTTATCGACGAAGCGCGACATAAAAGGTGGATTTTCCCCGTTTGATCAGAAACATGATGCTGTTTTTAGCACTTTTTTTGGACATCTCCCTCTGATAATCTTTCATCGAAGTGATGGTGACTTTATTGATCTGGAGAATGATGTCCCGGGGCTGGATACCNNTTGGTATATCCATCTGTCGGGCAATCTGAGGCGTAATATCCTGAACCGTCATTCCGGATCCTTCTTTCCAAGCACCCTTTTCCACGGCGACTTCTGGTTTGTCTTTTCTTTCAGCGACGGTGACCTGAAACGTCTTTTCCTGGCTATCCCGCAGAATTTTAATATTGACCTTTTCTCCGACGTGAAAAGATGCGATGACGATTAGAAGCTGATGGCTATCCTTAATCCTTGTTCCATTGACTTCAATGACCACATCCCCTGGCTGTAGACCGGCCTTATCTGCCGGATCTCCCTTGAATACCTCAGAAATCAGAGCGCCGCTTCTTTCCTTGAGTTTGAGGTTTTTAGCAATATCTTCTGAAACATCCTGGACAGAAATGCCCATCCAGCCCCGTGTCACCTTTCCCTTGGATTTGAGATCGGGGAGGATACTCTTAGCCATGCTGCTCGGGATGGCAAAACCGATTCCCTGTCCCTGAGCAACGATTGCTGTATTGATGCCGATCACTTTGCCTTCCATATTAAAAAGGGGCCCGCCGCTGTTGCCGGGGTTGATGGAAGCATCCGTTTGAATAAAATTGTCATAGGGGCCTGCTCCGATAACACGTCCCTTGGCACTGACAATTCCGGCTGTCACTGTCTGTTCAAGACCAAAAGGATTTCCTATGGCNNATTTTGATCAGGGCGATATCCGTTTTTGCATCCTTGCCAATCACATCCGCTTTATATTCTTTTCCATCAGAAAGTTTGACCAGTATTTTGTCAGCTTGTTCAACCACATGATTATTAGTAAAAATATAACCGTCGGAGCTGATAATAAAACCTGATCCGAGACTTCTCTGTTTGAATTCCCTCCGCGGAATGTCTCCAAAGAATCGATCAAAAAAGTCATCGCCCCCAAAATACCTGTCGAAGGGCGCTCCGCCGCCAAAGGGAGATCTCATGCCGCTGGTACGAACAGTTTTTGTGGTGCTGATGTTGACGACAGTGGGTTTTAGCCGTTCTGCCAGGTCTGCAAAAGAATAAGGAGCTCTGGCACCGTCCCCTGGAGAGACGGCCGCAGCGGTTTGAACATTCGGGCCAGGACCTATGGGTGCTAAAGAAGAACGCAGGACTTCAACAAAAGACACGATGAAAAACCCAATCAGACAGGCCAGTAGAAACATGATGAAGGTTTTTCTGTTTTGGTTATCCTTTTTCATATAATCCTCCGGAGGAAGATATCAGGTGATATCGCCATGTGCACAAAATAATACAGGCCTTCATAAAAGGCCGTGATTAACCGTGATCTCTTGCTGTTTAATATAACCTTTCGCATGTTTTTGTCAACTTGAATCGAGATTCTTTTCATCAAATAAATTTGAAATTACTTCAGCTCTGAGTATTGATTTTAGAGAGTGATAGATGAATCGAAAAAAATTTCAAATCATAGCAGGAACCAATTCTTAAGACCAACAACTGCATCATGATGTTAAAGGATCTGTTTGCTGTTCTGTTCAGCTATTCTTTTCTGACCGGATTACTCAATCGTCCAATTTTCTCTATTTCAATGGTGATTTTATCTCCTTCTTTCAGGAAGATCGGTGGTTGTCTTGTAAAGCCAACCCCTTCCGGCGTGCCGGTCAGGATCACGGTTGCCGGCAGGAGGGTCATCGATTGACTGAGATTGCTGACGATTTCGGCAATATTAAAAATCATACTGGATGTATTGGAATCCTGAAGGAGTTTGTTATTGATTATTGTCCTGATACAAAGATGATCTGGCTCGGTTATTTCATCTTTCGTGACCAGATAAGGTCCCAGAGGACAGAAGGTATCGAAGCTTTTACCACGGGCCCACTGTCCTTTCTGCTTTTCGAATTGCCAGTCTCGTGCACTCACGTCGTTTGCACAGGTGTACCCGAGGATGTAGTCAAAGACCTCATCAGGTGGAATATTTTTAGCAATTTTAGATATGATAACAGCGAGCTCTGCTTCGTAGTCGACTTTGTCGGGGCCGGCTATAGGGAGCACGATAGGGGCCTCGTGTCCGATCACGCTGTTGGTTGCTTTGATAAACAGGACAGGAAACTCAGGGGCTTCCATTTTAATTTCATCTGCGTGTTTGCGATAGTTGAAGCCTAAGGCAAGGATGTTGGATGGCAAAATGGGCGACAGCACCTGCTTGATTTTTGCTTTTTTATGGGTCACATTAAAATCTTGGAGAATGTCTCCTTCAATGATGTTGGCTTGGTCTGGTTCATCAATTTTAAATAGTCCATGCAATATCTGGTGATTGTCCGAAAGAAAACGAATGATCTTCATTTTTTNNTCTCTATCATAAAGATGAAAGTAAATCAATGGTTTCAGTTATAGAAAATATTGGTCGGGTCGGCTTGGATACGACCAATTCTCTCCTGGATACCCTTTCCTTTGCCGGTCGGGTTATCATGCGGATATTTAATAGAGAAACGTACAACAGTGCGACAAGGGTAGTTCTTCTGAATCAGATATACTTTACTGCTGTTCAAATTCTACCTTTATTTCTCGTAGGTTCAATTGTATTTGGTACACTGCTCATCGGTGTTGTCTTTCAGATCATAACCGATCTGGGTTTGGCGGATTATCTGGGCAATATCCTGATGGGTCTTCTGGTGATCGAATTGGCCCCCCTGATTACGGCGTTACTCATTGCCCTTCGTTCCGGTTCCGCCATCAATGCCGAAATTGCCGTCATGAAAGTGAATCAGGAATTGAAGACACTGGAAGTATTTAATATTGATGTGATCGACTACCTCTTTGTTCCCAGGATTATCAACGGTGTTCTTTCCGTCTCCTTGCTGACGAGTCTTTTTTCTGTTGTCGTTTTGATCAGTGGCCTATTGTTTTCAAATTTCATATTCGGGATGAGCTTCGATGCTTATGCCAATGTATTGTTAAACTCCACGAATCTTGCCGATATTATTCTTTCCATTGTTAAAGCTGCTGCCTTCGGATTTTTTATTACCATGATTCCCATAAGATCTGGCTTAAATGCAACCCATGAACTGACAAGTATCCCTGTGTCAGTTTTACATGGCATGGTTAAAGTTTTTATCGCCATTTTGATGATCGAGGTGCTGTCATTAATCTTAAGGATGATTTGAAGTTTTTTAATAGTGAAGACAGCCTGGAAAAGGAACTCAATGATTTTGCGATAAAAAATAAAGAGAACCTGGGCCTGGTTTCGCTGGATGTACCACTCATTTCGAACCTTGATGTCTGGATCAATATTGCCCTGATTAGGCAATATCACCAGAACCTGCCGCCAGAGGAGGCAGAAAAAGAGGTGGTGAGATATCTCCAGAGATATCATCTTGAAAAAATTGCCCATAGGCGGAGTTCTGTTTTAACCGATGAAGAACGTTTTTGTGTCATGCTGTTGCGGGCAGCCATGGTTGTTGATGCTATCCTTGTTATCGATCGACCATTTAAGATATTACCGGAACTTCAGAATAGCCAGTTTATTTTCGATAGCATCAGGGTCATTGATGATTTATATAGGGAAAGCCGTATTTTCGATTATATTTGGTTTAAAGACAGATACAGGATAATCGATGCCACATAAAATTCAATTCAAAGTTGGATTATTTATCATCATCACGACATTGCTCATCATTTCATCCTTGGGCTATGTCGCCTATAAGAAGGGTTTTTTTGCAAAAGAGCATGCCTTTACTCTGTCTTCAAAATCAGGTGAAAATTTAACGGAAGGAATGCCGGTTGTCTTTTCAGGTTTCAAAATCGGTAGAGTCTATTCTCTCGAACTGAACTCCGACGGCGTCGTTATGATTAAGATCAAAGTACCCGATCGTCATGTCAAATGGATCCGGTCAGACAGCATTTTTATTCTCGAAAAACCTCTGATCGGCTCGGCAAGAATAAATATCTCAACAGCAAACTTGAATGCCACGCCTCTGACAAATAAAATCATTCCTCAGGTCATTGAAGCCAATGATATTAATGAAACCGTTAAAAATATTAGGCCAATAGTTGAAAAGGTCAATAAAATTGCCGATAATGTTGAAAGGATAACGGCAAATCTCTCTGATCCGCGGGGGGACTTGAACAAAATTTTAAATAATGCGAGAGATATTACACAGCAGGCTGGCTCTATTCTCAAAAAAGTCGATATGATGGCTTCAAAGACTGACGAGAATATTTTCAATCAGGACGGTCTGCTGCCATCGCTCAGGATCATCCTTAAAGATTTGATTGTCAAGCTCAAGAAACTTGATCCAGCATTTGATAATGTGACAAAAATCAGTGCTGATGCCGCAGATTCAACTCGAGATTTGAAGATATTGAGAAATGATCTTGATGAAACGGTAAATGCCATTAATGGTTTGGTTAATGACATTGATAAACTGATTCCCTTGAAAAAAGAACCTCAGATAAAGCTGCCATGAAAAAAATCTTATGGATATTAATCGGATGTTTTTTCCTGGGAGGATGCGGATCGAAACCGGCACCTGAATGGATCAGTGCGAGTTTTAATCAGCTTGAGAGTTATAAAAAGAATTATTTGCGTGGCAAAGAGCGGATTGCCGAATTGAATTTTCGAAAAGCTATTGAAGAGATCAAGACAAGCGGTGACATCCAGATTATGGAAAAAGCCTATCTGACAAAATATGCTATCGAGACAGCAGCCCTTGAGACCTTTGACGACAGGGAATATCTTAGACTGGAAGCCTTGCAGCAGACGCCTGAATATACGCATTTTTATCATTTTCTAAAGGGTTCCTTTGCTAAAGTGGATGTTAATGGGCTGCCGCCGCAATACAGAGGTGTTTTCAAGGCATTTCGGAATGGAAAGCAGGGAGACATTGACAAGGAAGTGAGCGCCATCGACGATCCCTTGTCACGATTGATTGCTGCAGGCCTGATGGTTCAACAAAAGCAAGACAGTGAGATCATTTTAAATGCAGCCATAAAAACGGCCTCCGAGCAGGGATGGAAAAAACCGCTTTTGGCTCACCTGAAAAGACTTCAGCTTGTTTATGAAGCAAAAAAGGAGAGGGAAAAAGCATCCAGTATTCGGCAGTATATTGAATTAATGAATGAATAACATTTGGATAGTTTAGACAGTCGGAATTCGATCTTCGCTATACCTCTCTGGAAAATGGAGGAGGCAATCATGGAAACGGAACGGAGATTTCAGAATGTTGTCGAATTAACCAATGACTGGGTCTGGGAAATCGACGAAAATCTCAAGTTTACGCATGTTACCATACGGGTTACCGATCTTCTGGGTTACACGCCAGAAGAAGCCCTGGGGAAAACGCCTTTTGATTTTATGACACCGGATGAGGCAAAATGGGTTGAAGCCATCATAAAACCGATCATGGAAGCCAGGCAAAATTATACTTTTATGGAAAGCCGTTACATCCATAAGGATGGTTATGAGGTCGTTTTCGAAACCAGCGGGAATCCGATTTACGACAATGTCAACCGCTTCATCGGTTATCGAGGTATCGTTCG
>PMNM01000060.1:27625-30350 GCA_003161855.1 Syntrophaceae bacterium
CCTTTTTTGCTCAAAATTACTTCAAAGTATTTGAGCTTTACGCCAAAGGAAATCCAAGTAGCGACGTTGATCAAAGAAGGAAAACCCACTAAGGAAATTGCTAAGATGATGAAGGTTGGTAAAGGGGCGGTGGACCTCCACAGACATCATATTCGGAATAAGCTTGGTTTGAATAATAAAAAAGTCAATCTTCGTTCTTACCTATCGTCCTTGTCATGATAAGGAATGGATCAGCCTTGCGGAACAGGGGCAAAGCGAGCCCAACTGTTCTTGTTCCAGTCTGGATCAACATCTGGAACCATGTTTTCATCGAGGGGCGACAGACCGCATTTGCGCGTAAAATAGCGGTGGAATGCGACGCATCCTGTCAGTTCTGGATGAAAGACCGTGACTAGGACCTCAGGACTTTCTGCTGCGGCGACATAGTCATCTATCCAGAGCAGCGTCTCGATGCCATGACCCGTTCGTCTGATTTTTGGCGCCCGGATAAACGTCAGGGGGAGAGGATTGGTGGAAATCTTTGGGATGATCGCTTCTGAAGCAAAGCTGTCCAACTGACTTCCAAAACTATTTCGCTCGATTTCGATGTCAATCAGCCCGAGATGGGGTTTTTCACCAACAATCGCACTAGCCAGTAGAATCGCCCCTGCGCAGGTCCCCCAGATTTTCATACCTTTTTGAAATGCTTGCTTGATTTGGTCATCAAGACCAAAAATGCGGATCAGGCGGGAAAGACAGGTGCTTTCACCGCCGGGAATGATCAGCCCGACGAGATTGCTGAAATCTGCGGATGTCTTGACAGGTTGGCCCTGGATACCGATACGCGCCAGATGGTCAAGATGTTCAAGAACGTCACCCTGAAGATCAAGTACGCCGATGGTCGTTTTCTGGATATGGTGTTGTGCAGAGGTTTTCTTTTTGGCCATCGTTGCATAACTACCAGCCCCGTCCGGCAAGCAACTGCCCTTCAGGGATTTCCGATATTTCAAGCCCGGGCATAGCCTCACCAAGCCCCATGGAAGCCTCGAGAATCTTTTGCGGGTCATTAAAATAGGCCGTTGCCATGACGATGGCACGGGCCCGCAGGGCCGGATTCGCCGCTTTGAATATTCCTGACCCGACAAAGACACCGTCACAACCCAGTTGCATCATCAAGGACGCGTCGGCAGGTGTGGCAAGACCGCCTGCGGCAAAATTCACGACAGGCAACCGCTTCAGTTCCCTGACTTTGATGGCCAGTTCGTAAGGAATGCCGTTGGCCTTTGCAAAACCGGTCACTTCTTCGAGGGGCATAATAATCAATTGGCGAATTTCACGGTTCATTGTCCGCATATGACGCACGGCTTCCACGACATTCCCCGTTCCGGCTTCTCCCTTCGTCCGGATCATAGCCGCGCCTTCGGCAATCCGGCGCAGAGCCTCCCCCAGGTTGCGGGCGCCGCACACAAAGGGAATAGAAAATTTCGTTTTGTCGATGTGGCATTCTTCATCGGCTGGGGTGAGGACTTCACTTTCATCAATATAATCGACCTTGAGCGCTTCCAGGATCTGGGCCTCGACAAAATGGCCGATTCTCGCCTTCGCCATGACCGGAATGGATACGGCTTTTTTAATCTCCATAATCATCGCCGGATCGGACATCCGGGCGACCCCACCCTGCTTGCGAATATCCGCCGGTACACGCTCCAGGGCCATAACGGCCACCGCCCCTGCCTCCTCGGCGATTTTTGCCTGTTCTACATTCGTGACGTCCATGATGACGCCACCTTTCAGCATCTGAGCCAACTGCACATTCAGCTCATACCTTTTTGTATCCACGTTGACTTGCCTCCATGTTAAAGTCCAGTTTTCCTTCGCATAATATATACACATCAGATGCAATAATCAAGGCCGTTGAATCGCTTACCATTGCATCCTGATTTTCACACCTTTCCGGCTTAAAAATGTTTTGATCTCTGAAATCGTATAGGTTTTATAATGGACCATGGAAGCGATCAGGGCGGCGTCAGCCCGGCCGTCTGTCAGGACGTCGAAGAGATGTTCAGGTTTTCCGGCGCCCCCCGAGGCGATAACGGGAATATGAACGCTTGTGGAAATGAGATAAGTCAGGTCAATTTCATAACCGTCTTGGGTGCCGTCGGCATCGATCGAGTTCAGGCAGATTTCCCCCGCGCCCAGACGTTCTGCCTCTTTTGCCCACCACAGGGCGTCAATACCGGTATATTTTCTGCCGCCATGAATGACGATTTCGTAACCGGATGGGATCCCTGCGCCGGGTGTCACTTTTTTGACATCCATGCCCAGCACAATACACTGGCTGCCGAAGGCCGTTGCTCCTTCTGAGATGATCGATGGATTTTGAACGGCTTCGGAGTTGACACTGATTTTTTCGGCACCGGCCAGAATGACGCGTCTCATGTCCTCCACGGTCCGTATTCCTCCACCCACGGAGAAGGGGATGAAAATCGTTTCTGCTACCCTTCTGACGACGTCGATCATGATGTCACGTTGATCGGATGAGGCTGTGATGTCATAAAAAACGATTTCATCGGCACCCTGCTCGTAATAGGTCCGGGCGGCCTCCACAGGATCTCCAATGTCGACATTACCCTCAAATTTGATTCCCTTCGTCAGTAAACCATTACGAACATCCAGACAGGGAATGATCCGTTTACTCAGCATGGGTTCCTCCCCAGCGGCAGAAATTCGCCAATATCTGCAATCC
>PMNM01000120.1:0-326 GCA_003161855.1 Syntrophaceae bacterium
ACCAGCATTATGCAAAGGTTTCACAATAAGACCTTTGCATAATTTATATGTTGTCGTTGCAAGGAGCGTAGCAACGCAGCAATCTTATTAAATATCGCTGCCTTTGAGATTGCTTTGCTCCGCTCGCAATGACATCATGAGGATGATGCAAAGGTTTCATCATTTGTGGATCTGAACAAAGTTGTTTCTGTGGCAATATTGTAAAATCTCTGATAACTTAACGCTATGAGTGTCCGCCTGTCAATCATTTTATGAGGGTATTATGAAGAAAATCCGCGGTAGTGCTCGCTTAGAATGAGTGATCATGGACTCACCCTTCAGGGGTC
>PMNM01000120.1:384-11031 GCA_003161855.1 Syntrophaceae bacterium
GTTGTGGCAACACCTATCGGCAATCTTGAGGATATGACCCTGCGGGCAATCCGGGTTCTGAAGGAGGTGGATCTCATCGCCGCCGAGGATACCCGGCAGACCCGGAAGTTGTTGAACGCCTATGATATTCATACATCCCTGACCAGCCTNNGTATCCGATGCGGGAACGCCCGGCATCTCCGATCCGGGATATCGCCTGATCCGGGCCGCCATCACCCATGATATTCCGGTGGTGCCGGTTCCCGGAGTTTCCGCAGTCATAACAGCGCTCAGCGCTTCCGGGCTTCCTATGGACCGGTTCATTTTTCATGGATTTCTGCCGGCCAAAGCGGCCAGGCGGAGGCAGTTGCTGGCTTCGCTGGCTGAAGAAACGGCGACCATGGTTTTTTTCGAATCTCCCAACCGCTTGATGTCCACCCTTCAGGATGTGGCGGATTGCCTGGGGGACCGGCCTGTCGTGATCTGCCGCGAATTGACCAAGGTCTTTGAGGAGATCATCCGGGGAACGGCCGCCGATGCGATCCGGGCGTTTTCCGGAAAAACCATCAAGGGGGAAGTGACCCTGATCGTCGGAGGGGGGCGTCAACCGGAAATTGCTTTTTCCGATGAAGAAATCAGGAACCGGATCAGGGCGCTCCAGAACGGCGGGACTCTTTCGAGGCGCGACAGCATCGATCAGGTGACAAGGGAACTGGGTGTATCCAGGAAGCGGGTGTATGGGGTAACGGTCAAAAAGGGATGAGTTGGATGGACCTTTCAGTATCTGCTTGAACTGTTTACAGAGTTATGATAACGCTTTTAAACCTTTTATAGCGACTTTTTGCGAGTTCATTAACATTACATTCTCTAAAATAATTTGATGGTCTGTCCGGAGGTGCTGCGGTGGAAGAAATCCTGAAAAATATCGATGCGGAAAAGATGGCTTTCTGGCGTCCGATCAGGCCTGGTGAAGTCATTTATGAGCTTGTCGATGTTGTTGAAGAACCGCCTGATCCGGACTTTGTCGTTGGGACTGCACAGAGCGGAACGCTTGTGATGCCCGTCGGCACAAAAGAAATGAGCCCGGATATCCTGGATAGGATGACCGGGATGATGACGGATGATCATCAAGGCTTGACCGATGAAGCCTGCCGGATCATTGTAACCACCGTTGAGCGGGTCGCCCGGGAAATGATTCCCGCCATTGCCGAACGGGTGATTCGGGAGGAGATTGAAAAACTCAAAAGCGAAACTGGATGAAATGGCCCCGAAAATAGCGTCTAAGGAGATCTGAATGAGGCATAGCCTGATAGGGACGGTTATCCTTTCACTGGGGATGATATGGGTTACGGGCTGCTTCTGGCAGAAACCCGTCGTGGTGGATGAGGTTTACGCGAAGAAGGGGATTCGGTTGATTGCCGTCATGCCCATCAAGGGCAAGGCTGCTGATGAGAACATGGTCCGACTGATGCGCGGGAAGATACTGGAGGCGCTGTATTTCAAGGGTTATCCGAAGATCCCTCTGGAGCTTATTGATGAAAAGCTTGCGAAGACCTACGACAAGTCTGCGGGCCGAAGTGCCGATATTTCTCCGCAAGCCGTCAAAAGCCTGCTGAATGTCGATGCCGCTCTTTATGTCGATCTCAAAGAATGCAAGACATCGACGACTTTTCTTTACGCGTCCGCCTCGGTGTCGGCGACCTTCGAATTGCGCAGCGCCAATACCGGCGAAACCCTCTGGAAGAACCAATATCAGGGCGTGGATAGATGTTTCGACGTAACCCCGCAGCGACTGGAATTCAGCGTTTATCAGGTTCTTGAGCCGGTGATTCAGGAAGTGGTGGACAAAACCCTGAAGACGCTTCCGGAAGGACCGGAGGGGATAAAACAAGAAAGTCTGGATACGATAAAATAAGAATGAATGATTTCAAGATAAAGGAGTCGTCCATGAAAAAGCTTACTTTTGTTATCTTTGCATTGCTTTTATGCCTTTTGATTACGGGATTATCGACAGTGCACGCAAAACAAGTGACGACGGTCAGGATCGGAAAGGGAGTGGCAAAGGTCAGCTTCCTTGAAGGTTCCGCATCCCTGCTGCCCGTGGGGAAAAAAGGCTGGCGCACGCTTAAGGTGAAAGATACCTTGCAGGGGGGTGATGAAGTCAGTACGGGTCCGAAAGCGCACCTGGAACTTTTGCTTCCCGATCATTCAACGGTTCGCTTTGCCGACAATACACGTTTTAAAATCCTTCAACTCATCGCAGTGGACGATTCAAAACAAAACGATTTTAAGATCCATGTAGCGATCGGCAGGACATGGGCCAGTGTGACCAAGTTCATGGGGGTGAGAAAGAACAGATTTGAAATGTCCTGCGACAATGCGGTCGCCGGTGTCCGAGGAACCGTTTACCGGATGAATGTCAATGATGACAAGTCGGCGCTGGTCAGGGTTTATGATGGTGAGGTTTTTGTGAAGGGTGGTGGGGAGCAGGTCAAAGAAACCCAGCAGCTCATCGGGACTCCCCAGAAAATTGCCGGTCCAACCAAGGTGGAGGGACCCAAGAAAGTCAGCATGGAAGAGTGGACCTTTATTATCAAATCCATGCAGCAGATTGTGATCAAGGGGGACGGAACTGCGGATCAGCCCCGCGACTTTACGGAAGAAGAGGACCGGGATCCCTGGGTTGACTGGAACAAAGAAAGGGATAAGCAGGGAACAGGCATGTGACGGATATGGATAAAGAGAGAATCGCCGGCTGATGAATATTCCGAACTTCTTATCGCTGCTGAGAATTATCCTTGTGCCGCTGCTGGTGATTTTTCTCATTAATAAGGCTTTTTTGAAGGCGCTTATTCTTTTTACGGCGCTCGGCGTGACGGACGCCCTTGACGGATTTCTTGCCCGCATTCTCAAGCAGCAGACCGTGCTGGGATCCTATCTGGATCCCATCGCCGACAAAATTCTGATTACCAGCTGTTTTCTGGCGCTGGCCATTCTGAAAGTCATACCGGGCTGGCTTGCCGTGATCGTCATCAGCCGGGATGTTATTATTCTTATGGGGATATCCGTCCTGTCGATCATGTCCGTTTCCTTTGAGATCCAGCCGCTTTTCGTCAGCAAGGTCACCACCGCGCTGCAAATCGCTGCGGTTTTCTTTGCCATGGTTTTTAAGACGCTTCCGGGTTCATTGATGATCGATCAGGTCTGGCTCATCACCCTGTACTGGCTGACCGCCCTCTTTACAATCGTATCAGGATTTCAGTATGTCGCGAGGGGATTCCGGATGATCAACCGTACCTGAAAGGGAGCGTTTAGCGTTATGAAGAAAAGTGATATTTGTCTTGACATCACAGCATTTTCTTGTTAGAAGGGGCATCCTTTTTGGGTCACGAAACAATGAAGGCACGTAGCTCAGGGGGAGAGCGCCATCCTGACGCGGTGGATGTCCAGGGTTCAAATCCCTGCGTGCCTACCATTTAAATCGAAGGCATTCCCAATCGTTAGTGAGTGGTAAAGGGATAAGGGCATCAGCAAGGATGACATGGCGATGCCCTTTCTTTAATCCGGGGTCAGAATATGAAGGAAATCAAGGTTAAATTGCCGGATGGGGTTGAGAAATCCGTTCCTGCGGGGATGACGGTTCAGGAAATGATCACCGCCTGGAATCCGGAAGTGCTCTCTTCCACAATGGCCGCCAGGGTCAACCAGACCCCTGTCGATTTAAGTTATGCCCTGCCGGCCGACGGCACCATCTCCTTGATTGATGTTCAATCCAGAGAGGGTCTGGGGATCCTCCGTCACAGTATCTCCCATGTCATGGCCCAGGCCGTCCAGGATACCTTCCGGAATGTTCAGGTCAGCATTGGTCCGTCCATCGAAGACGGCTTCTACTACGATTTTGAATATGCCGAAACCTTTACGCCGGAGGATCTCGAAAAGATCGAAAAACGGATGCGCGAAATCGCCGCAGCCAACCACTCTTTCAAACGCCGGGAAGTCAGCCGGGATGAGGCGATTTCCCTGTTCAAAAGCAAGGGGGAATCCTACAAGGTCGAGTTGTTGAACGATCTGCCCGAAGAGGTCAAAACGGTGAGTCTCTATACCCAGGGTGGTTATCTGGATCTGTGCCGCGGGCCGCATATTCCCTCGACGGGTATGATCAAGGCCTTCAAGCTTTTGAATGTGGCAGGCGCCTACTGGCGCGGCGATGAGAAAAATAAGATGCTCCAGCGCATCTACGGAACGGGTTTCGCCACGGAAGAACAGCTCGTCGAACATCTCCGGATTGTCGAGGAGGCCAAAAAGCGGGATCATCGCCGTCTGGGCCGGGAACTGGATCTCTTCCAGATGAATGACGAGGCGGGACCGGGACTCATCATCTTTCATCCCAAGGGCATGATGCTGCGTTATCTGATTGAGGAATGGGAAAGAAAAGAACACCTGAAGCGCGGCTACGACATGGTCATGGGACCTCAGATCCTCAAATCCGAGTTGTGGAAAAAGTCCGGCCATTTCGATCATTACCGGGAAAACATGTATTTCACCGAAGTGGATGAACAGTCCTACGGGATCAAGCCCATGAACTGCCTGTCCCACATGCTGATCTATAAATCGAAGATCCGCAGTTACCGGGATCTGCCCCTGCGATATTTTGAACTGGGCACCGTCCACCGGCACGAAAAGACCGGTGTCCTGCACGGCCTCATGCGGGCCCGCCAGTTCACGCAGGACGATGCCCACATCCTTTGCACACCGGAACAGCTTAATTCGGAAATCCGCGCCATCGCTGATTTTGTCGCATATGCCATGAAGATCTTCGGATTTGAATATGAGGTGGAACTTAGCACCAGGCCGGAGAAATCCATTGGTTCCGACGCGGACTGGGATCTGGCGACATCCGCTCTCGAAGGCGCCCTCAAGGATAACAAAATGCACTATGACATTAATGAGGGTGACGGCGCTTTTTACGGGCCCAAGATCGATTTTAAGCTCAAAGATGCCTTGAAAAGAAAGTGGCAATGTGCCACGATTCAATGCGATTTCACCCTGCCGGAGCGGTTTGATCTCAGTTATATCGGCCCGGATGGCGAGAAGCATCGGCCGGTCATGCTGCACCGGGTGATTCTGGGAGCCATTGAACGGTTCATGGGCGTCCTGATCGAACATTACGCCGGCGCCTTTCCGGTCTGGCTGTCGCCGGTCCAGGCCGTGGTGCTGTCCGTGACGGACAAGCACATTCCTTACGGTGAGAAGGTTTACCAGCAGTTGATTGATGCGGGAATCCGGGCAGAGAAGGGGTTTGACAATGAGAAGCTGGGCTTTAAGATCCGGCAGGCCCAGATGCAGAAGATTCCCTACATGCTGGTGATCGGCGATCGTGAAATGGAAGTGGGACACATTTCCCCCCGCCAGCGGGACGGCAAAAATCTGGGGTCCATGGGTGTTGACGCCTTTATTGCCCTGATCCGGGAGCAGACGGCTCAGTATCAGTAATAAAAGAAACCTTTGAAAAATAGCTTCGGCGCGTGCGAAGGATTTTTCATGGGTTATAAACAATTAAAAATCAGCAGGAGGTGACCTATAACGAAGGATTTAAGGATTAACCGTGAAATCAGGGCGGCCAGTGTCCGCGTGATTGATGTCGAAGGAAATCAGCTCGGGATCATATCTCTAACGGATGCCCTGGCTGAAGCAACCAAAGGTGGACTCGATCTGGTTGAAGTGGCACCCAATTCCGCACCGCCTGTTTGCCGGATCATGGACTACGGGAAATTTCGGTACCAGCAGAGCAAGAAGCTTCAGGATGCGAAAAAAAGTCAGACGATCATTCAGGTTAAAGAAATCCGGTTAAGACCCAAGACGGAGTCTCACGACCTGCAGGTTAAAATCAAACATGTAAAGAAATTTCTTGAGCAGCACGATAAAGTGAAAATTACGATGATGTTCCGGGGCCGAGAGATCGCCTATACCGAGTTGGGCAAGAAGCTCATGGAAGATATCAAGGAAGCCCTGGTCGATGGCGCCGTTATTGAGCAGCAGCCGAGATTGGAAGGAAGAAATATGATCATGATCCTGGCGCCGAAAAAATAAAAAGTAATTTAAAAAATGGCTTCACCGCGGCTCAAAAATCTTTTTCGCTTTTTCAAAGTTTGTGAAAAGCTCTTTTCAGGATAGTGAATAACGGGTTGTAACCAAAAGATCTTATAATAAAGGGGAAATTTAAATGCCAAAGATGAAAACACACCGCGGGGCGGCAAAGCGTTTCAGTTTAACGGGGACGGGTAAGGTCAAAAGGAGCAAGGCCTTTGCCAGCCATATATTGACGTCGAAAACAACGAAAAGAAAAAGAAACTTGAGAAAGGGAGCGATTCTCGATAAAACCAATGAGCGGGAAATCAAGAAATTGATACCCTACGCTTAAACAAATCACAGGAGAAAACGGAGAGAGAAAGAGATGCCGAGGGTAAAAAGAGCAGTTAATGCCAAGAAAAAGAGAAGAAAGATTTTAAAGATGGCCAAGGGCTTCTTTGGGGCGAGGAGCCGTTTGCTCCGGACAGCCACGGAAGCGGTCGAAAAAGCCATGAAATATGCCTACCGCGACAGGAGGGCACGGAAGCGCGATTTCCGGCAGTTGTGGATTGTGCGGATCAGTGCCGCTGCCCGGCTAAATGATATATCCTATAGCCGTTTGATCGACGGTATGAAGAAAGCCCATGTCGATATCGACCGTAAGGTTATGGCTGATCTGGCCGTCCATGATGCACAGGCGTTTGCTGAGATTGTGACCATCGCAAAGGGTAAGCTGGCAGCATGATCAAGGATTTAGAGGAGCTTCAGAAGAAGGCGGAGGAAGAACTGAGCCGAGCCGGAACGGAAGAGGAGCTCCTGGTCATCAAAACCAAGTATCTCGGCCGGAAGGGCCTGCTCACCGGTCTGCTTCGAAATATCACCAGCCTACCGACGGAAGAAAGAGCCCTGTTCGGGAAGCGATCCAATGAAGTCAAGGATATCCTGACGGCAAAGATCGAAGACATCCTCCAGGATATTGCCTCCCGCAAACGGGACGAGACCCTGCTCAGGGAAAGGATTGACGTCACCCTTCCCGGACGGGGCATCCGGTACGGAAGGATCCATCCCGTCACACAGGTGAGCCGTGAAATTTGCGATATCTTTGCCGGACTGGGGTTTTCCGTTGTGGAAGGTCCGGAAGTAGAGCTGGATTATTATAACTTTGAAGCTCTGAACATTCCCAAAGACCATCCCGCCCGGGACATGCAGGATACGTTTTATGTGGAAGAAAATATCGTCCTGCGCACTCATACCTCCCCTGTTCAGATCCGGACCATGGAGAAGCAGAAGCCGCCGGTGCGGATTCTGTCGCCGGGGCGGGTATACCGGCCCGATTCTGACGTGTCCCATACCCCCATGTTCCACCAGATTGAGGGCCTGCTCGTCGATCGGGGAATTACCTTCGGGGATCTGAAAGGGGTTCTCACGTTCTTTATCAAAAAAGTCTTCGGCGAGGAGACGGCCATCCGGTTCCGCCCCAGTTTCTTTCCCTTCACAGAACCCAGTGCGGAGGTCGATATTCAGTGCGTTATGTGCCACGGGAGCGGCTGTCGCGTCTGCGGGCAGAGCGGCTGGCTGGAAATCCTGGGATCGGGTATGGTCGACCCCGAGGTTTTCAAAAATGTAGGGTATGATCCGGAAGAGGTTTCGGGTTTTGCCTTTGGCCTTGGCCTGGAACGGATCGCCATGCTGAAGTACGGCGTCTCCGACATCCGGCTTTTCTTTGAGAATGAGTGGCGCTTTCTCGAACAATTCTGACGGCTTTTCATGAACTCCGAAAAATGGCTTCACCGCGNNTTATCTCTGCGCTTGTAGAGGCGAAAAACATTTGATTCGCCGCTTGCGAACCACTTTTCGGAATTTTCAGTAAGAGGATTTTCAAAGGTTTCATTTATGTTAGTCAGTTTAAGATGGCTTAGAGATTATGTGGATATCGATCTCACACCTGCGGCGCTGGCCGACCGGCTGACGATGGCAGGTCTGGAGGTAGATGCCATCCGTGAGGCCGTGCCCGACTTTACCCGGGTTGTGGTGGCGAAAATTCTCTCCATAAAGCCCCATCCTGATGCCGAGAAGTTGTTTCTCTGCGAGGTGACGGTCGGTACGGAAACCCTGCCGATTGTCTGTGGCGCCGCAAATATCCATACTGGCGATGTCGTACCCCTGGCTAGGGTCGGTGCGACCATCCCCGGTGGTTATACCATCAAGAGCTCGCTGATCCGCGGGGAACGCTCGGAAGGCATGCTCTGCTCCGAGGAGGAACTCGGCATCGGTTCAGATAACACCGGGATCATGATCCTGCCGTCCGAACTGACGCCGGGACAGGATCTGATTGATGCCCTGGATTTACGGGACACGGTTCTGGATATTGGGATTACGCCGAACCGGTCCGACTGTCTGTCCATCATCGGTGTGGCGCGAGAAGTCTCAGCCGTTACGGGCCGGAAACTCAAGCCGCCGGAAATCATCTTCAGGGAAAACGAAGAAGACATCAACGCCATCACCTCGGTCCGGATTATGGATCCCGATTTCTGCCCCCGGTACACGGCCCGGGCCATTCAGCATGTCACCATCAAGCCGTCGCCTGCCTGGATGCGCCGGCGACTGGAGTCGGTGGGCCTGCGCGCCATCAATAATATTGTGGATGTGACCAACTTTGTCATGATGGANNGAATCCTTTGTCTCTCTGGATGAGAAGGAGCGGCTTCTCCGGGCCGACACGCTCATGATCTGTGATGGTGTTAAACCCGTGGCCATTGCCGGCATCATGGGAGGACTCAATTCGGAGGTGAAGGATGATACGTCGATGGTGTTGCTGGAGAGTGCCTATTTCGATCCGTCCTCGATCCGTAAATCCTCCCGCTGGCTGGGAATGAGTACCGATGCTGCTTTCCGCTTCGAGCGGGGCATTGATCCCGAGGGGGTGGTGAGGGCGCTGAATCGGGCGGCCCAGCTGATCGGAGACACCTCCGGCGGCACAATCTGCAAGGGTTACATTGATCAGTATCCCAGGCAGATCAAATCTGCAGACCATATCCCCCTGCGGGTCAAGCGGGTCAATCGTATCCTGGGCACAAAAATGGCCGCGGCCAGCATGATCCGCATCCTGGAAGGCCTTGAGATGACAGTCTTCAAGGAAGATAAAAACAGCTATCGGGTGACGCCGCCCACCTTCCGGGTGGATATCAGCCGGGAAATCGATCTGATTGAAGAAATCGTCCGGCTTTACGGCTATGATCGCGTTCCTGTGACGCTTCCCGATGTATCCGTCATCTCCCGGGAGAATGACCGGAAAAAAATCTTGGAAGAACGCAGCCGGAATCTGCTCAATGGGTACGGTTATTCAGAAGTTATTACCTACAGTTTTATCTCTCCCGCCGCGGTTGATCATCTGGGGTTGGACGCTGGTGATGACAGACGGAGGCTGGTCAGGATCCGGAATCCGCTGACGGAGGAACAGTCGGTGCTGCGGACAACCCTCATCTATGGCTTACTGGAGACAATGCGGAAAAACGCCAACGCCGGGTGTTTCGACTTGAAGATCTTTGAAACGGGAAGGGTCTTTCTGGCACGGAAAGCGGGCGACCTTCCGGAGGAAAAAAACAGGATCGGCGGCCTGCTGACCGGCTCACGTTATGATGACCGCTGGCACTACAAGGACATACCGGCGGACTTTTATGACATCAAGGGCTGTGTCGAAGGCCTCTTGGATGAGTTGAAGATCAGCCCGATGAAATTCAGAGAGGGCNNTCAGCCCGATGAAATTCAGAGAAGGCATGCAGGAACCCTTCCTTCATCCCGGCAGGTCCTGCGGCATGATCGCCGGAGATGACGCGATTGGATTTCTCGGCGAGGTGCATCCCGATGTGCTGGCCCGCATGGGTTTGAAGAACCGTGCGATGGTCTTTGAAATCGATCTGGATGTCCTGACCGCTCATTTTTCGAATGACCTTTCTTACCGGGACATTTCGAAATTTCCCTCCAGCTCGCGGGATGTGGCTTTTCTCATTTCCCGAGACCGGCAGGCGGAAGACATGATCAAATTTTCCCTGGATATCCATGAAGAATTACTTGAAAAAGTATGTATTTTTGATGTATATGACGGCAAAGGTATCCCGGAAGGGATGAAAAGTTTGGGGTTGCGCTTTTCCTATCGTGCCGATGACAGGACACTCACGGATCTGGAAGTCAGTCAGGTGCATAACGGTATTGTTAAAAGAATTGTTGATAAAAGCGGAGCCAAAATCAGAGGAGAAGAAATCTAATATTGTAAGACTGGAGGAGGGAAAAGATGACCAAGATCGATATCATTCAGGATGTTTATGAGAAGTTGGGATTTTCAAAGAAGGATTCGGCCAGAATTGTGGAGTCTGTTTTTGATATTATGAAAGACAGCCTCACACGCGGTGAAAAGATCAAGGTTTCCGGTTTTGGCAATTTTCTCGTGAAGGAAAAGAAATCCCGGCGAGGCCGAAATCCTCAGACCGGCACCGAGATTGAGATCACCGCCAGAAAGGTTCTGACCTTTAAATCAAGTCAGGTGCTCCGGAAAGCCCTGAATGGTTAGGCGAAAGATGCCGGGCCGACGCTGACGGCGCC
>PMNM01000002.1 GCA_003161855.1 Syntrophaceae bacterium
ATGAAGAAGATACGAAAAGAATAAAATAAAAATTGGTGCATGCGCTTAGCTTTATCCACACTAACGTTTGAAGTCTTGCTTTTTAGTCGAATGGGACAATTAAACATTTTATGCCGTCATTCATTATTTTTTTGTTTGACAATCGTCTTTTTTTAAGCTACTTGCTGAACGCGTTCATTTGATAATCACGTTCAGTATTTTTTCCGCATTCTTCAAAGCAGAGGAGATTAGACGGATTCATGAGTATCAGCGAAAGAAAAAACAGAGAAAAAGAATACCGCATTAAACAAATCAAGGATAGCGCCGCCACCCTTTTTTACAAGAAAGGATTCGTAGCCACTACCATTGAAGACATTGCTGCAGCAGCCGAAATATCCAAGGGAACGGTCTACCTTTATTTCAAAAGCAAAGATGATCTTTATTATAGTCTGGTCGAGCCCTCCCTTGATAAACTTTCCAAGAATCTGATCAAGATAGCCGGCATGAAAAAGATNNAAGCACCTGATGCGCTCAAATCTTGACCAATTAGAAATAATTGTTTCAGAGGGTATCAAACGGGGTTATTTTCATAAATACAATCCCAAAATGACAGCAATTATTTTCTGGAATACGTTTATGGGTATTATCCAATTCCAGGAAAACAGGCTGGAAGAAGGGAAAACCGATTATCGCCGATCCACGATCAATGGCGCTATGGAGATCATTCTAATGGGCATCAGCAAACGTTAACCTTACGAGCCTCAACCGGAGAAGGGGTTGGGCCTGATAATTATCACAATACACGTACCCCGCCAGGGGGCGACAGATAATCATATGAAGGGAGAAAAAAGATGATTGTAAAAAACAGTGTAGCGGTTGTCACCGGTGGGGCGTCAGGTCTGGGAGAGGCCTGTGTGCGGAATTTAAACAAGCTGGGCGCAAAGATTGCCATTTTTGATTTTGTAGCGGAGAGAGGAGAAAAAATCGCTGCCGAGTTGGGAAAAGACGTAATTTTTGCCCATACAGATGTTGCTGACGATGCAGGTGTCCAGGCAGCCATCAAAAAAACGATGGATGCCTTTGGCGCAATTCATATAGCAATTAACTGTGCGGGCGGCGCCGCCCCTATGAAAGTCCTGTCCAGGAAGGGGCCCATGCCGCTGGCGGCTTTCAACAGGACGATTCAGATAAATCTCGTTGGTACATTCAATGTGATCAGGCTGGCCGTAGAGCAGATGGTTAAAAACGAGCCACAGGAAGACGGCGAAAAAGGTGTAATTATTAACACTGCCTCCGTAGCTGCTTTCGACGGACAGATCGGTCAGGCGGATTACAGCGCATCCAAGGGCGGTATTGTAGGGATGACCCTGCCGATTGCCCGGGAATGCGCCGAGTATGGGATTCGGGTCATGACCATTGCCCCCGGCTTATTCAATACACCGTTACTGCAAGGCCTTCCGGAGGCGGCTCGTGAATCCCTGGGTAAGATGGTTCCCTTCCCTCAGCGGTTAGGTTACCCACAGGAATTTGCCCAGCTTGTCCAGCATATCATTGAAAACCGGATGCTGAATGGTGAGGTAATCAGGCTTGATGGCGCAATTCGCATGGCGGCCAAATAAAGGGATTTTTTATAAAACTGACTTATTTGCGCTCAGAATCTTTTTACGACCATGCAGCCTCTCGCTTCACTACCGACACAAAACTCGCACTTCGCGCTCAGACATTGTGTCGGCGGCCGTTACCCTGCGAGGACATGGTACCCGTAAAAAGCTTCAATTCGCGCTTCATAAATCATTTTTGTATTTATGCAAAGATATTAAAGAATGATGAAAAGGAATGGGGCAATGGAAAGAAGCTTTTTTACGGAAGAACACAGAATCTTCAGGGATGCTTTTGGCAGATATCTCGATCGCGAGGTCGTTCCGTATTATGAAAAATGGGAAGAGGATGAAATAGTTCCCCGAGCGATGTGGAACAAGATGGGAGATAACGGCTATCTCTGCCCCTGGATCGAAGAGAAATACGGTGGGCTGGCAGCCGGTTATGAGTATTCTGTCATTATCATGGAGGAACTTTATTACCGGGGAATTTCCGGTCTGATGATTCCTCTCCACAGTGATATCATTGTTCATTACATCGATAGTTTCGGCAACGAAGAACAGAAAACGCGGTGGCTTCCGGGATGTGTCTCCGGGGAGATCATCACCGCAATTGCCATGACGGAGCCGGATGTCGGCTCTGATCTGGCGGCAATAAAGACATCCGCTGTGAGGGATGGAGACAGCTACATTCTGAACGGGCAGAAAACCTTTATTTCTAATGGAATCCATTCCAATCTGGTCATCGTTGCGGCTAAAACAGACGTGAAAGCCGGTGCTAAAGGCGTAAGCCTCATCTGCATCGAAGAAGGCACGCCTGGCTTCACACGCGGACGTAATCTGAAAAAAATGGGATGGCACAGTCAGGACACGGCAGAACTTATCTTCGAGGATTGCCGCGTGCCTGTATCTAATCTCCTGGGCGAAGAGGGCAAAGGATTTTACTACATGATGGAAAAACTCCAGGGGGAGAGACTTGTTGTCTGCATCATGGCTCAGGCTATGGCCGAAGCCATGTTGGACATGACCGTTAAGTACAGCAAGGAAAGAAAAATATTTGATCAACCGGTGTCTTCATTTCAGCACAATACTTTCAAGATTGTGGATATGGCCACAGAAATTGAACTAGGACGTACCTTCGTGGATTCCCTGATTAGCGATTTTATTGCCGGCAAAGACATCGTAAAGAGGGTTTCCATGGGGAAAGCCTGGATTGCCGAAATGGCCAACCGTGTTGCCTATCATTGCGTTCAGCTCCATGGTGGTTATGGCTATATGGAAGAGTATCCGATCTGCCGTTTTTCCAGAGATGTCCGGGTGGTTCCGATATTTGCCGGCTCGACCGAGGTAATGAAGGTGATCGTGGGCCGGATGATGGGGCTTTGATATTTATTTATAAAAGAGTCATCGGAATTTGCCGGTGACAATTCATTATAAAAGGAGATATAAGAAATGGGTAAACAAGATGATATCGTAATTGTCAGTGCAGTGAGAACCCCTTTCAGCAAGTTCGATTCTGCGATGGCTGATATTGCCAGTATAGACCTTGCGGTTATGGTGATGAAGGAAGTCATTAAAAGGGTTGGCGTCAAGCCGGAAGAAGTGGACGAAATAAACTACGGGAGCTGTGTCATGGCGGAAATGGCTTTGGAGACGGATATCCCTGCGCGTCAGGCGTCCCTGCTTGCCGGATTCCCTCCGGAGAACATCTCCGTGACTCTGGATCGGGCATGCTGCTCTTCCTTGACGGCGCTTCGTCTGGGTTACCGGGCGATCAAAGCGAATGAGGCGACATGCTGTATGGCCGTCGGTGCCGAGAACATGCCCCGAACACCACATCTGGCGCCGGGGCTGCGCAAAGGCGTGCGTCTTGGTCATATCAAGCTTATAGACGGCCTCTTTGAACTCGGTTACCAGGCCAAGGGATTTTCACCGGTTGCCGTGGATGCCGGAGAGATAGCTTTGGAGTATGGTGTTACACGGGAGATGCAGGATCAATGGGCAGTAATGACCCAGGAACGTTATGCAAAGGCCTTTGCCGAAGGCAAACTGAAAATCGGCGAAGAGCTCATGCCTGTAGTTATTCCTCAAAAGAAGGGTGACCCGATAGTGATCGAGCGTGATGAATCACCCCGCAAAACAACTCTGGAAGCTCTGGCCAAGCTGAGGACCATCTATGGCAGTCCCACGGTTACGGCGGGCAATGCGCCTCCCATCAGTGCCGGCNNATTGATCAGATGGACGTCATCGAGATTAATGAAGCCTTTGCCGCCATGCCTCTGGTATCGACAAAGATCCTTGCCGGTAATGATGAAAAGAAATGGAAGGAGCTCCAGGAGAAAACCAACGTCAATGGCGGCGCCATCGCTATCGGTCACCCTGTCGGAGCGAGCGCAGCCNNGCCCAGGGTGAAGCGGTGATCCTTAAGGTAGAATAACCTGATTTACATATAACAAGGAGGTGTCATGATGGGTAATATCTTCACACTGAAAAAAGAAGACAATATTGGAATAGTCTCTTTCAATGTCCCCGGAGAGGCGATGAACACCTGGACAGAGGAGGCCATCTCAGGCTTTTGTGAATTCCTCAATGTCCTNNTGAAAATGCTCGAACAAATGAACGATCCGGATTCAACCAAAAAGGGATTGGATTATTTTCATACTGCCTTCAACAAGCTCAGTGAATTCAAGATTCCCACGCTTGCCGCAATCAACGGTGTCTGCGCGGGAGGCGGGCTGGAATTTGCCCTCGCCTGCACCGCGAGAATAGCGACGGATGCCAAGAATACGGTTATCGGCCTGCCGGAATGCAAAGTCGGCCTTTTCCCCGGTGGAGGAGGAAGCCAGCGTCTGCCCCGGCTTATCGGATATGGCGCCATCGAACTTATTTTGAAAGGCACTCTTCTTCCCGCGGCCAAAGCCCTGGAGACGGGAATTATCGATCGTATCATAACGTCAGATAAAGACCTTCTCACCGAGGCGAAAGCTTTTCTTCTGGAGATAATCTCCGGAAAGGCCGAACTGAAAAGGCCCGTACATGATTTCTCCCAGGTGAAAGCAGTTGCCGATATGGCCCGTCAGGGTGTCCTCAAAATGACGAAGGGCAGAGAAATTCCTGGACCCATGCTTTTTATCAAGGCTGTGGAAGAAGGTCTCAATCTTCCCCTGAAAGAGGGCCTCGAAGTGGAAAAGAAGTATTTTGCTGAGACGGTACTTACTCCCGAAGCCAAAGGCAGTATCAATACCTTCTTTATCAAAACAATGACTGACAAGCCCAAAAATATGATGACCAAAGGATTCACTCCGAAGCCTCTGAAAAAGGCAGCTGTTCTCGGCTTCGGAACAATGGGACGGGGCATCATCATCGATATTCTGAGAAACACGCAGTTGCCTGTTATCGTAAAAGACTTTCCCGAAGCAATCGAGCCGGGTCTCTCGTTTGTCCGGAAGATCCTCACGGGAATGGCGGAAAAGAAGCGGTTGGCATCTCCGGTGGATGATCTCATGAAACGTATCACCACAATCTCAGACTACACCCCCGAATTCAAGGAAGTCGATATCGTCATCGAAGCGGTCTTTGAGAGCATCGATGTAAAAAAAGACGCTTATGAATCATTATGTAAAGCGGTAAGGGATGACTGCCTTATCGCCAGCAACACATCTTCCATACCCATTGCGGCAATGGATAAGTTCGTAACCCTGCCTGTGCGCTTCGGGGGCATCCACTTCTTCTCACCTGTCTGGATCATGGAACTTGTGGAAATTATCCAGGGTGAAAAGACCAGCAGGGATACGGTGGATAATCTTCTGAACTTCGCCGCCTCCATTCGCAAACGCCCGATCGTTTGCAAGGACAATCCGGGCTTTGTAGTTAATGCCCTGCTTTTCCCCTACCTTCAAGGCGCCCTTGAATATCTGGAAAAAGGAAATTCTATTGAGAAGATCGATCAGGCCCTTGTTCAATTCGGAATGCCTGTGGGACCGCTCCGGCTCACCGATGAAGTGGGGATCGACATTCCCTATAAGGTCTTGTCCGGGATGGGAATCAAGCAGGATACCCTGAAAAACATAGTGGAGTCAGGGCGTCTGGGTCTGAAAAAATCCGGTAAGGGAATGTTTCTGAAAGATGGCAGTGTGGATCCGGAAGTATTGCCGCTAATTGTCAAAAGAGAACCCAAGGAAATGTCGGCATCAGAGATTCAAATGGGGTTGCTCACCGGTATGGTGAAAGTGGGTAAAGACCTGCTGGACAGAAAGATTGTGGAAGACCCGCGGATGATCGATGTAGGGATGATCTGGGGGACGGGATTTCCTCCCGACAAGGGCGGCCCATTAAAATGGTCGGATCTCATCGGCTTGAGTAAAAAGCTTTTTGGGAAGAATTTTTATTAACCGAGTTGAAAACAAGTTGTTTATGAGACATTAACAGTATGTATTCAGGAAGCTGATAGGGAGTAGCAGGTAGGATAAAGTAATTTGATTCTGAAAGGAGTTGCAAATTATGATTTTAGCATCACAGGAAAGTATTCGTGAGTGGACGGAAAAAGGTGTTTGGGGGAAAAAGACGCTTATCGATTATTTCAAGGAACACGTGGCAAAAATGCCGGATGCTCTATGCCTCGTTGATCCTCT
>PMNM01000035.1 GCA_003161855.1 Syntrophaceae bacterium
TCCCGGCTTCCGCGCAGGTTGTGGAAATTGCGAAACTGAAGATCACCCCGGCGGGAAATCTGAAAAAAGCGCTTTTCACGCTTCCCGCCCAGGCTGATCCCGATTCGCTGGTCACCCGTCTGAATGAGGCCGGCAAACTCCGGATCATGGATCAGACCTGGCGCCAGATCGTCAGGCAGGATGATGAGAAAATCAGGGAACTCCGCAAGAAAATCCAGACCATGAAAAATGAAAGAAATGCCGTGCAGGCGGCTATTCGCGCCCTGGAGACGCAGATCCAGTTCTGGCAGTTGCAGACCAAGGCTAGGGTGAAAACGATCAGCGACGCCGGCAATTATGCCGTCGTTATCGGCAAAAATATCAAAAAGGCCTATCAGGACAAACTGTCCCAGGAACCGGAACTGGAAAAACTGGACAAGCAGCTCGGCGAACTTCAGGAAGAGTTGAACCGGACTGCAGGCAAAAAGGATAACATCTGGGAGGTCACGCTGCTTTTGTCGGGTTCGTCAACAGCAGGTGACGTGTCTGTAACTTACACCTATGCCCTGTCCGGCTGTGGCTGGTCTCCGCTGTATCGCTTAGAAGCCCGACCCCGGGAAAATCAGATCCTGTTCACCTGGGAGGCGGAAATCTGGCAGAGCTCCGGCCAGGACTGGAGCCAGGTGGCTATGAATCTGGCCACACTCCAGCCCTCACCGGCTATCGCCCCACAGGAACTGCCCCCCTGGATCATCCAGCCACGCCAGGCGATCACTTACAGAAAAGCCAAAAGCAAAGGCGCCAGGGCGGAGGCCATGACGGCTCTTTCCGAGACGGCTGATCAGGCGGAGGAAGCGCCGGCGGCAGCGCCGCAGGAAATCAGGCAGAGCACTTACTCGCTCTGGCAATTGGGCAAAGTTACCCTGCCCACAGGCGCCAGGCAGCGGGTCAAGGTGCAGGAAGAGCCCTGGACAGCCGATTTTACTTACTTGGTCAGACCCAGTCTGAGCGGCATGGCCTTTGTCCGGGCATTCGTCAATTTCCCGGAAGCCCGGGAGATTCCGTCGGGTCAGGCCATTTTCATGATGGACGGCGCGATCCTGGGAAAGCGTCAATTTGCCTTTGCCGGGCGGGAGGGGAGTCTTTTCTTCGGCGCGGATCCGCTGGTATCCGTGAAGGTCGACCTGCTGTCCAGGCAATCCGGTGAAAAAACATTTCTGGCGGACAAGCAGACCTATCAGTGGGAATGGCAGACAGATATTGAAAACAAAAGAAGCTCNNCTGGAGATACCGGCCGGTCGGAAGAAATCAATCCTGACCACGGTGAATCTGGAAGCCCCGAAGGATATGAACATCGATCTGGGCTGGAGAAGATAAAAAACAATGACGGGATTTCCGCTTTCGCGGGAATGACATAAAGGATGAAATGACGGGGGCGTTTACGCCAGCGGTCTGCCGCCGTTCAGCCTTTCATAGATCCGGATATACTGGGCGATCATATAGCCCAGGTTATACCTCTGTCTGGACTCTTTCATGATTCTTTTCATTTGCATCTCCCGGATCTCGTCCGGTTTGCGGTGAAAGGCGAGGCTCTTTTCGAGGGCATACCAGAGTCCGCCGGCGTCATAGTCCCGGAAGAGAAATCCGTTGCCCACGTCCTGCGGGGCGCCGTCCATTTTCAGCCTCAGTTCCCGGATCTTGTCATGATAGCCGCCGGTATCGCGATTGGTGGCGGTGGCCCCGCAGAGGTTTCCCACCTGATCGATCTGCCCGCAGGGCTCATAGAGGGATGCCCCGAAGACGTCGCTGGCCGCCGCATAACCCAGCATCGCCAGGCCTTCCTGGAAGGGCTGATAGGTAATTCTTCCTCCGGAACTGTAGGCAATCCGGCCCAGGATATCCACATGCGTCCGGTCGCTACCGACGCCGTCGGCGACGATGGCAATCTGGGCATTACTGTAAACATTGACGAAGTGCCCGATGACCGCTTCCAGCAGCTCAACCCCTTTCTGAAACGGATCCAGCCGGGAGGGCCAGAAGAACAAAATGGCATAGGGGTCGACCGACAACCCTGTTCTCTTCTGNNACGAGATAGTCACAGTTTTCCGGGTACATGTGGGATGCCGGAGCATTGATGATAGCCCGCGCCGAGTCATGGTAATATTTGGCTTTGACTTCATTTCGGACGCTCATCGGGACGAGGGGCCGATCCAGAAAATAGTCATCCACGACCTCCTTGAGAAACCGCTCACCGACAAAGTTGATCATCGTGGCATTCTTGATGGCCGTGGCCTGGCAGTCGATGCATTTCCTTCCGTATGCTTCGGAATAAAAAAGGTTATTTTCGAAATTGCGGAGATTAACCCCTGTGAGCAGATCCAGCGGCAGATCGGCCGTAAAGACATTGTGCACCGTATGCAGCACGGGCAGGTCCGTGGCATTGGCATAGGCCGTGATCGCTCCGCCCGCCATCCAGTCATGGCTGTGCACGATCAGCCGTCCCTCATGTTTCCCCCGGACCGTCTTGATGATGTTATTGATGATCTCCCGCTGAAATTCGGCTGCGGTGGCGATGGGATCTCCGGAATAGGCGCTCAGATTATCGGCAAAGATGGCCGAGCTGACCAGATGGATCTTTTCGGAGTCGATTTTATAACGGATCGCCCGCCATCCATATTCATCCAGATCGGATTCCCTTTGGAAACGTTTTTTCAAATTAAGGGTAGCCAGATGCACATCAATGCCTCTTTCCAGCAGCCCTTCACAGAGTGCTGAAACGACCTCCCCCTGACCACCGCTTTTTCCGGAAATGTATCTGGCCAGACCGCCCATGTCTTCCGGCAGTCTCCCCGTTTCCGGTGTGATCATCAGAATGGCGGTCCTTTCTGTTTTCCGGATGACTTCGAACCGCTTGATCGCCACATCCAGATAATCGATTTTCCGCGTCAGGATATGGGACGGCTGGGCGATGGAACCGCCATAAGGATTGAAATAGGCGTGGACAGCATGATCCTCTCCGATCCGTTCATGAATGAAATAGACGTGATCAGAAGTGGTCAGTTGACGCCATTTGGTGAACAGTTCCCCACCCGCCTGACGCGCCTCGCTTTCCATCTTCTGAATGTCCTGAAACAGTTCGTGCTGCGTCATGGTGCCCAGCCAGCCGAAGGTATCCCGGCCGGCGTCGGCCCAGGAGGACGTAGACAGACCGTGAATGTCAAGCGTCGGGCAGTCCGCATCTTTGAATCGTTCCGCAACTTCCGTGGGGTTGGCGATGACGATGTTATCATGCCTGGCCAAGGCTTCCGGAATCCCCCGCCAGAATTCGAAAATACCTTTATCTTCCCAGATGTGCTCTCCGATGTGCTCGTAATCATAGCCCAGCAGCACGGCCTCGCCGTCTATTTTGGCGATGAAGGCAGCATACTGCTCCGCGGCGATCGGCTGATGGGGGAAGCGGAAAGCCACGTCATCACTGAGTTCCCGGTTGCGTGGAATGACAATGAGTCGGCTGTCCTTGGCCCGGAAAACCGCATTCGGCGAAATGGGACGATCCGCCTGGGTAAACATGTCTTCCCGCTTCTCGCAGAGGATGGAGAGGTAACCCATATCAGCCACGACGTCTGCGATATTATTGTTGTACATGAGTTCGGTGTTCCGGAAGGACGTCGGAAAGATGCCGAAGAGTTTCCTGATTTTGTCCCGGTGCAGAGAGACCTGATCACGGAATTCCTGCTTCTGGGGATCCATGAAGAGACTGGTCAGCGAGTGGTAGTAGGTCTCATCCAGATATTCCACCTGATGGCGTTCCTGACCGGCATCTAACAGCTCCTGAAGGGCTTTGATCACCTCGGGCTGATAAAGCTCGGCCTGCTCCAGAAGCGTGCCGGACATACTTAGGGTGATCTTGAACCCCGGGTTTTTAGCGATCAGTTCCGTAAACATGCGGGTTGCCGGCAGGTAGCATTTTTCTGCAACCTTTAAAAAAACATCCCGATTGACCTTGTCCCAGAGAAACTGGCCCCGGTCGGGATGAAGACGAAAAGGCTGATGGAGCTGAAAATAAAAGGTGACCAGCGGCATAAACTAAATCCCTAAAATATGAATGTACTGAAAAATAGTCCGCAAGCGGCGAATCCGATATTTATAAAATTATCACAACATCCGGNNATAAAAGAGGTTGCCCCATTGCACAAAAAACCACGACAGAACCGGTCTCTTCCCAAGATCAGCTATCCGGCATCCCTGCCGATTGCCGCCAGAAGAGAGGATATCATCCGGGCGATCCAGCGGCACCAGATCATCGTGATCACCGGTGAAACCGGCTCGGGAAAGACGACCCAGATCCCCAAGATGTGTCTGGAAGCAGGGAGAGGCATCCGGGGCATCATCGGCTGCACCCAGCCGAGGCGCGTCGCTGCCGTGACCGTCGCCCAGCGGATCGCTGAGGAACTGGGGGAGACGGTGGGCCGGTCTGTGGGATACAAGATCCGTTTTGAAGACCGGAGCGGCCCGCATCCCTTTATCAAACTGATGACCGACGGCATCCTGCTCATGGAGGCCCAGGCGGATCCGCGTCTGCGATCCTATGATACCATCCTTGTGGATGAGGCTCATGAACGGAGCCTCAATATTGATTTCGTGCTGGGTATTCTAAAAAAACTGACCCAGGTCAGGCAGGACCTGAAGGTGATCATCACCTCCGCCACCATCGATACAGAAAAGTTTTCCCGGGCCTTTGATGACGCGCCGATTATCGAAGTTTCCGGACGAATGTACCCCGTAGACGTCCGTTATTGTCCCCTGGATCCTGACGAGGAAGAAAAAGGGGATATCACCTATATTGATAAGGCCGTCCGGACGGTTGATGATCTGAAAGAAGAACGGAAGCGAGGCGATATCCTGATTTTTATGCCGACGGAGCAGGATATCCGGGAAATCTGCGATCTTCTGGAAGGGAGGGATTATCCGGATTGTGTCATCCTTCCCATGTTCGCCCGGCTTTCCTGGCAGGAACAGCGCCGCGTCTTCCAGCCCATGGTGTCACAGAAGGTTATTGTGGCCACCAATGTGGCAGAGACCTCCATCACCATTCCGGGCATCCGTTATGTCATCGATACGGGACTTGCGCGGATTTCCCAGTACAATCCCCGCACCCGAACCACGAGCCTGCCGATCCGGCCCGTCTCGCGCAGCAGCGCCGATCAGCGAAAGGGACGGTGCGGGCGGGTCCAGCATGGCATCTGCATCCGTCTTTACGACGAAGAGGATTACGGAAAACGTCCCTTGTTTACCGCACCGGAGATTCTGAGAGCCAATCTCGCCGAGGTCATTCTGAGGATGCTTTCCCTTCATCTCGGCGATATCTCCGCTTTCCCCTTCATCGATCCGCCCGGTCCGCAGGCCATCCGGGACGGAATCGACCTCCTCCAGGAACTGGGGGCTATCGAAAAAACTGGAAAGAACGGCGACGAAGCCGATGCAGGATCACTTCAGTTGACTGAGAAGGGCCGGCGTATGGCCCGCCTGCCCATTGATCCCCGGATTTCCCGGATGATCCTTGAAGCTGAGAATGAGCATTGTGTGGAGGAAGTGGTGGTTATCGCCTCTGCCCTGAGCATTCAGGATCCCCGTGAACGACCCATGGAACAGGAACAGCGGGCAGACCAGGTCCATGTCCCCTTCAGGGATCCGACCTCCGATTTTATCACCCTCCTGCGGATATGGAACCATTATCACGGACAGTGGGATTCGCTGAAAACACAGAACAAGATGAGAAAATTCTGCCGGGAGCACTTCCTGTCTTATCGGAGAATGCGGGAATGGCGCGATGTTCATGATCAAATCCGCATGATTCTGGATGAACAGAGCGGGAAAAAGAAACCGGTGAAGCAGAAGCTGCAGGATATGGAAAAGTTAAATACGGGGATCCACAAGTCTATTCTCAGCGGCTATCTGTCCAACATCGCCGTGAAAAAGGAAAAGAACTTCTATACGGCCACAAAGGGCCGACAAGTCATGATCTTTCCCGGGTCCGGCCTTTTCAACAAAGGGGGGAACTGGATCGTTGCTGCGGAGATCGTCGAAACGTCCCGTCTCTTTGCCAGGACAGTGGCCAATATCGATCCCGGTTGGCTGG
Source organism: Syntrophaceae bacterium (assembly GCA_003161855.1). Taxonomy (GTDB): domain Bacteria; phylum Desulfobacterota; class Syntrophia; order Syntrophales; family Fen-1087; genus Fen-1087. The sequence goes on from PMNM01000035.1 coordinate 6,119, forward strand.
AAGGGGTCGGGGGCGATCTGTGCCGATCGACCTATGCGGAGCCGCACTGGGAGAAAAACCGCGGGGAAGTGGTTGCTTTGGAACAAGTCAGCCTCTTCGGTCTGGTGATCATCCCGAGCCGTCCCGTATCCTATGGTCGTATTGATCCGGACACATCCTCACGCATTTTCATTCGCAGCGCCCTCATCGAAGNNTTCTATGAAAAGCGCCTGCCGGGCATTTATGATGTCCGGACCCTCCAGAAGCTGATCCGGGAACAGGGCGGCGACAAATTCCTCTGCATGAAGGAAGAGGACATTCTGAGCAATCTACCAGACGAGGAAACGCTTGCCCTTTACCCCGATGAAATCGCATCCGGCAAACTCCGTTTCAAGTTTTCCTACCGCTTCGACCCCGGACATCCGGAGGATGGCGTC
>PMNM01000044.1 GCA_003161855.1 Syntrophaceae bacterium
GTAATGTTGTTTTTCTTATTTCCCCATTTCATGCAACACTTCAATCGGTACTAATTAAAAAAGCCGTCCAAAAATCAGAGATAAAAGTAGCATTGGCATAATAAAATCCTTTCTGCTATAATATCCGGGAGTTCAATATAATTTTATAAAAAAGCGAGGTGAAATATGAAACGATTAGAACTGACTGAAGATCTGATCACGGGTGTTGAGGACATTGATGAACACCACCGAACCTTACTCGAACTTGGAAATAGAGTTATTGACCCTTCTGCATACAAGACGGATGTAGCGATCTTTGAAGACGCACTCAAGTTTCTTGCTGACTATGTGATCTACCACTTTGCCGCAGAAGAGTATGTGATGGTAGAATCTAAATTCCCCAATTATGAGCATCATCGCCAGTGGCATGAGCGTTTCAAGCAAGAGGTCTCCGACTGTGTTAATCGAGCACAAACGGAAGGAATATCCAAAGACCTCAAGCTAAAGGTTTCCTTTGCTATCGAAAATTGGTTGCTGGAGCACATCCGAATTACAGACTGCAGTCTCGCCAAATTTCTTCAACAACAGAAAGGCAGTACCGCCATGCATCTTCCCAGCGTACGCGCCCTGAAGGATATTGGTAAACTTCCAGGAGAATTTAACGAGCTATCTGTGTGGACAAGGTAGGCTGAATAAATAGGCATAGCGTCAATCCTTGAACGGGAATACGTAATCTAAAGGGAGGAACCATGTATCCGAAAATATCGGTAAATCTTGGGAACCTCGTTCTTTCCCTCTCAGACGCTCTGGATCTGGCATTTTCTTCACTTGCCATGCACCAGCAGCGCACGGCTTTCATTGCTTGGGAGTTGGGGAAACGGGCAAAGTTGGAGGGAAACAGGATTGAGAACGTTTTCCTTGCCAGCCTGCTTCACGATATCGGAGCATTGTCGATCGAAGAGAAGAAATCCCTTCACGATAATGAGACCTCAGAGGTGGAACAGCATTGTATCCGAGGAAAGAATCTTTTCAAGTCCAATCCCTGGCTTGCGCCCTGCGCAGACTTGGTGCGATACCACCACCGGGGTTGGGTCATGTGGAAAGAGCCACGAGACACTCCCAAAGTGTTCGACTCGCAACTACTCTTTCTCGCAGACTACCTGGAACGTCAGATAGACCGAAAGACATATATCCTGCATCAGGATGAGGTACTCTGCAGTCGGCTAAAAGAGCTTGCAGGTAAACAGATCAGCAGCGAGATAGTCGACCTGTTCCTTGAAATATCCCGCCGGGAAGAATTTTGGCTGGACCTCGCGTCGCCCCGCCTATACTCGTTGCTTCTAAACCACGGTCCATTTCAGATAATTGAAGTAGATATCAACAACATTGTGATCTTCGCCAAACTGCTCGGGATGATTGTCGATTTTAAATCACCCTTTACTGCTGCTCATTCCTCGGGCGTTGCCCAGTGTTCAATGCTCCTTGCCGAGATGGTAGGTATGTCCGATTCCGAGGTGAAACTGATGGAAGTAGCGGGACTGCTCCACGATCTTGGCAAGCTGGTCGTCCCCAACTCGATCCTGGAAAAACCAGCGGGATTGACGCAAATGGAAATGGCCGTGATGAAACAACACACCTACCATACCTTCTCCATCCTCAGCACCATCGCAGGACTTCAGATGATCGCAGAATGGGCTGCTTATCACCACGAGAGACTGGACGGTAAGGGATATCCGTTCAAAAGAGAAGCCCATGAGATTAACCTCGGAGCGCGTATTATGGCTGTTTCCGATATATTTACAGCACTGGCCGAGGATCGCCCTTATCGCAGGGGCATGGAGACAACGCGCATTAAAACGATCCTTCAAGAGCAGGCTTCTCGTGGTATCCAAGACCCACGCATTATCAAACTCTTGTTGGAAAACTTTGAGGAGGTCCGCAAGGCTGTGACAGAAAGGCAGGAGCAGGCTCGATACTATTATCAGACTGAGGTTGAGAAGTCAGAATAATTCCAGGGACGCCATATTGAAATCCGAGACAATCTGTCTCTGGGAAACTGGACCCAGATTTTGTGAGACCATGAGTCTTATCTTGGATTCGTTTTGGAGAATCATCCTTGGAGCCGCTCAGTTATTTCAACTCATAATCTTCACTTTTCATATTACGTTGAGGGTAACACTTTGTAGGTGCAGCCTGCGATTCCGCCGGTTGGGTGATCTTGAAAAAACTTAATGCGGCTTTTTTTATTGAAACCTTCCTGGAGCCAAGCATCCGGCGCTTTTAACGGACATCCATCCTTTCAAGTGATAATCATTATTGACTGTAATGTTGTTTTCCAATTTTTTATATCCATTCAATATTTCAACTGGTAATTGACAATGGTTCTATGGTTAATTATTTATAAACCACAATGTTTTGTTTAGACTTAAGGCTCGGGGGTATTGCGTAAGACCCCGCTATAAATTGGCTTTCTGAAAAGATTGGCGCAGATCATTAAGGAGCGAAATGACGAATTTTGCCGCGGGTACGATGGATGAATGATGACCCCATGATGGGAAAGGCCCGCGATGCGAACAAGAAGATCACCCTGCTTGTAACGACGGTAGCCTCTTTTCTAACACCCTTCATGGGATCTTCGGTCAACATCGCCCTCCCTTCCATTGGCCATGAATTTTCCATGAGCGCAATTCTTTTGGGCTGGGTCGCTTACTCCTTTCTACTTGCGGCCGCCACGGTCCTTGTCCCGATTGGCAGGATCGCCGACATCTGGGGAAGAAAGCGGATATTCTCTTTCGGATTAGTCATCTACACACTGTCTTCCTTTCTCTGCGCTGTGGCCGTCTCCTCTTATTCTCTCATTGCTTTCAGGCTGCTGCAGGGCGTGGGGGGTGCCATGATTTTCGGAACGTCCATCGCCATCCTGACTTCTGTGTTTCAGGTTGGGGAGAGGGGCCGTGCCCTCGGAATCAATGTCGCCTCGGTTTATTTGGGCCTTTCCGCCGGACCCTTTTTAGGTGGATTCCTGACCGAGCATTTTGGCTGGCGGAGCATATTCATGATCAACGTTCCCCTGGGTACAATGATCTTTATCCTCGTCCTGTGGAAAATCAGGCGGGAGTGGGCTGACGCGAGAGAAACGAGAGATGAACATTTCGATTATAGCGGTGCCGTCCTTTACATGGCTGCAATTGCGGCAATCATGTATGGGTTTTCTTCCTTGACGCAAACACTTGGGGTCTGGCTTATCCTGATTGGCCTTGCACTGATGATNNGCTCTGATCAATTATAGCGCCACGTTCGCCGTGTCCTTTCTTCTTAGCCTCTACCTGCAATATATCAAAGGGTTCAGCCCGCTTCATTCTGGTGTGATCCTCGTCGCACAGCCGGTCGTACAGGCCTTATTCTCACCCTTTGCCGGGAGGCTTTCCGACCGCATTGATCCGCGGATTGTCGCCTCTATCGGGATGAGTCTCACCGCCATCGGCCTGGGACTCTTGATACTCCTGAACAACCAGGCATCCATTCCCTTCATTATCGCCGTTCTTTTTATCTTGGGGTTCGGCTTCGCGCTCTTCTCCTCACCGAACACGAATGCCATCATGAGTTCCGTAGAAAACCGGTTTTATGGTGTTGCATCCGGAACGCTGGCAACCATGAGGCTTACAGGGCAAATGCTAAGCATGGGAATCGTCATGCTGATCTTTGCACTTCACATCGGAGATGTTCCCATCACGCCGGATCAGTATCCCTCGTTCATGGGAAGCATGCACAGCGCCTTAATCATCCTGAGTCTTCTCTGTTTTGGCGGCATCTTCGCCTCTCTCGCAGGAGGCAAAATCCGTTAACGGTTTACTTTGCACCGAAGATAAAATTAAAATTTGCGCTTTCAGGAAGTACCTTTGGTTATATGGGATCTAAAAATCAGAGCTTTTCCATAATTCAAGCCACGAGGTCACACCTTTCTCAAATATGTGANNCGATCTCTTTTATCTTCGCCAAATGCCACTTTTTTTCTTCTCTGTGATCATGAATATCCTGTAGGGTATGGTATTGCCTTAAAGAACAAATTACGAAATGGTCTCGATAAAGGACGTATTTATTTAATCGGTGTGATTCTGGAACACAGATCCAAAGGTGCGGGAAGTTTATTATTGGGTGCCATGGAAGAATTTCTAATTAAATCCGGAGTATCATTCATCGTTTTAGAAACCCTTAACAACGAAGATGGGGCAGAATCATTTTTTATTAAACACGGGTATGGTGAACCACAACTTCTTCCAAACTATTATCCCTACTGTTACCCCTATGGAGATGCCGTGAGACTAAGGAAAGTTATTTCAAAAAGATGAAAATTGAATAAGTTAATTTTACAATACCCCTGCCGAAGAAGAGGAACGGACGGTGAAAATGGATGCTGAAATGCCATTCTTGTTGGAAACAAAGCTACGTGATTTGGGAGCAAATTTCGTGAACAAACCGAGTTTCACGGACCCCATAGAAATAGATGGAAACTTTATTGCCGGCCAGGATCCAATGTCTTCAGAAAGCTTTGCAAAACGATTGTTCAGGATTGAGGTCGTTGAAGATTCCTCACAGTTTCATGGAGGAATGATGACCGGAAAGTGCACCAGGAAAGCAGGCTATTCTACTGCGCCATTATTTCTTAGCAGAATCGCAAGGGACTCGGCCAAGTGGCGGTACCCTGCAGCATTGGGATGGATATAGTCCGATTTAAGAGAGCCATCAGACAGCACCGCAAGCAGGGTCTTCTCTTCAAGAGGAAGACCCAGTTCTGTGGCTATCTCCCGGTAAAAGGACGGTGGCGAAAGGGACATCCCTGGGGATGGCACCGCGATGAGAACGACAGGTACTCCTTGCTCCCGCGCCAGTCGGATCATCGCCCGCAGATTACTATTAGTCTGTTGCCGGTTCAGACCTCGGAGCAGGTCGTTGCCACCATGGCAAAGGATCAGAAGGGCCGGTTTCTCTCGATCCAGCATTTCCGGCAGGCGGGCCAATCCCTCGCTGGTTAACTCACCCGGCACACCGGCATTTACCACCCGTCGCCCAACCAGGTGCTCTAAAACAGTCGGATAACTCTCCATCGGCTCAGCCCCAGTTCCGAAGGTCAAACAGAGCCGGTCTGGGAAAACT
>PMNM01000139.1:0-1783 GCA_003161855.1 Syntrophaceae bacterium
AGGGGCTGATATTTTCTTAAATATTTAGTATTTTTAAGATTTCATACATTTTCTTAAATTGGTAATATTTAACGTTATTATTATCAGTTTTTTATCTGTGAAATAATATCAGTTATGCTTTATCCATTTCATCTGCATCACGCATTTGAGCTCTTAATAAATCTTTTTCTGAAGGCATTTAATGGACATAAAAAGTGCTTGACTTTTCCGAAGGATAATGTAACATTATAACGTACTAATGGTTATTTAAGATCAATCCATATGAAAATAGAATTTACGAAAAAAGAAGCGGCTGAAGCCTTAGGCATAACTCCAAGGACGATCCATTTTTATACTGATGAAGGTCTTGTCTTTCCTGAAAAGGCAAGTCCAGTTGGTAGAGGAACCACACGAAAATATTCCAGGAGAAATCTCATAGAATTTCTACTTATAAGAGAGCTCGCAAAAAATGGTCTTTCACTGGAAAAGATTAAGAACGTCATGGACAAACTTCGTAATCAGTATGACGATAATTTTTTAAATCCTGAAGGAACCTGGGAGGAAAAAAGTAATCGGCGACTCATAAAACTCATAATATATGATGCGGGAAGCGAAAACCCTCTCATGAAAGTTGTTTGGAAAATAGCAGTAACACTAGGCATGAGAGATTATTCGAGTGCCATAGTAATTAAGATTGAGCATTTTTTCAAGAAACTCAGGGACATATAATTTTTTTGATATTGTGGATCAGTAATACTGATTAAAGATTATAAAAGGAGCTTCAGGCGTGGGCGTTAAAGTGCGTGAAAGACCCGTAGGATCAGGAATATGGTGGGTATTCATTGACCATCAAGGGAAACGCAAGGCAAAAAAGATTGGTCATGATAAGCACACTGCCATTGCTGTTGCAAAGAAGATTGAAGCCCGTCTCGTCTTGGGCGAATTCAAACTGGATAACGATTCGGCAGAGAAATCGCCGCTCTTTAAGGAATACGCAGACAATTGGCTTCATGGATACGTAAAACTGATGAGAAGACCGTCAACCTATGAAAGATATGGGGAGGCGTTAGCCCGTCATGTCTATCCGGTATTGGGGAAGAAACCGATAAACGAGATCAGGCGAGGTGAGGTGCGGAATTTTCTCATGGCACTTTATGCAAAAGGACTCTCGAGAAGTTATATCGGCATTATTTATGCGACCATTAATGGTCCCTTGGGATATGCCTGTGATGAAGAACTCATCGTGGCTAACCCCGTCATAGGTCTTACCAAAAGACTTGATGCGAAAAGTGATGACAATAGCGCTGTCGATTTCTTTACACAAGAAGAGGTCCATCTTTTTCTGAGCAACTGCTATACATATTTCCTTGACANNTTTCCGTACCGGTCTGCGACTCGGTGAACTTTTAGGGCTCCAGTGGGGAGATATAGATTGGTGTGGAAAATTTATTGAGATAAGGCGCTCATATAAGATCGGTAGATTGGGTCCTACTAAAACAGGGAGAAACAGAAGGGTCGATATATCAGACCAACTCATGACAACCCTCACGGGACTTTATTCCAAAAGACAAAAAGAAGCCCTGTCACAAGGAAAGGGAGAAGTTGTTGAAGCAATATTTCATAGACATGGAAACCCAATGGAGCAGAATTTTATCAGGCGCATATTTAAGCGTATTTTAACCAAGGCAGGTATCAGGGAGATGAGGTTTCATGATATTCGTCACACTTATGCCAGTTTGCTGTTAGGCAATGGTGAGAGCCCTGTCTACGTAAAAGAGCAGCTTGGTCATTCAAGCATCCAGAT
>PMNM01000139.1:1790-3367 GCA_003161855.1 Syntrophaceae bacterium
CTACCAATTCCGCCACTTCGGCAACCTGCGCGCTATCTATAACGATCGGTTTAACCTTGTCAAGCAAAATTGAACTTGAAATTAAATCTGATAATGCTATGTTAGCGCGCCCAGAAAGCAAACTAACCGTCCGGAAAGAATGATGAAGGTATTAAAAGGTCTTGACAATATTCCTGAGGAATTCAGGGGTGCGATTGTAACCATCGGCAATTTTGATGGAGTCCATCTCGGGCATCGGCTCATATTTAAAAAGATCGCTGCTGAGGCTTCCCGGAAAAAATGTAAGGCCGTTGTTATTACTTTTGAACCGCACCCGAAGATGATCCTTCACCCGGACATTCAACCCTTTTATCTGATTACCTCCATCGAAGAGAAAATTGAGCGGATTGCGGAAACGGGTGTCAACGGTCTCATGCTGATCCCCTTCTCCCTGGTATTCTCAAAGATGACAGCAAAGGAATTCATCTGTTCCGTCCTGTGGGACAAGCTTCGTATCAAAAAGATTTTTATCGGACATGATTACACCTTTGGAAAGGGTAAGGAGGGGAATGAAACCTATCTGGCCGCCTTTGGAGAAAAATTGGGTTTCCAGGTTGAGGTCATCAATGCCTTCAAGGTGGGTGACACCGTGATCAGCAGCACCCTGACCCGGAACATGATCCTGGAGGGAAGCGTCAAAAAAGCTGCCGCATTTCTCGGTAGACCTTACAGTCTCAGCGGCACGGTCATCAAAGGGCACCACCGTGGACGGGGTCTCGGTTTTCCCACCGCGAATATCAAACCGGACAAGGTCCTGGTTCCTGGCCGCGGGATTTACGCCGTCAGGGTGCACCTGGAGGGCAAAACATACCAGGGGGTTCTGAATATCGGATTCAATCCGACCTTTTCCGACGAAGCCCTGTCTGTAGAGGTTTATATCCTCGATTTCGATGGCGATCTTTATGGGAAATGTCTGGAAATCCTCTTTGTCGACCGGATCAGGGATGAAATCAAGTTTGACAGACCGGCAAAGCTGATTGAGCAGATTAAGCGGGATGTTGAGAAGGCCAGGGTCATCCTGGATGGCAAGGACTGAGATTTTTCCATCCTGTCTGCGAGGGCATGAAGTCAAGATGTTATGAAGATCAATGACCTGCATCGCTGGGATGTCACCTACCATGAAGCCGTCGCCATTCAGCAGACCCTTCGCGAGAAATTGATCCTCCCTACCGAAGAAACCACGGATGCTTACCCGATCATCGCGGGAGCAGATATTTCCTATGCAAAAAACGACGATCTTTTTTTTGCTGTCGTGGTGCTGCTGACCTATCCGGGGTTGGAAGTTATTGAAGAGAAGCAGGCCATCGCAAAGGCCCCCTTTCCCTATATTCCGGGTTTGCTGACCTTCAGGGAGGGGCCTGCCCTTCTGGAGGCGTTTGCCGGCCTTGAGCAAAAACCCGATCTGGTCATTTTCGACGGTCAGGGCATTGCTCATCCGCGGGGAATTGGCTTGGCCTCACATCTGGGGCTGTTTCTCGATATTCCCACCATCGGCTGTGGAAAAAAGAGGCTGGTCGGCCATCATCAGGACGTGGGAG
>PMNM01000139.1:3388-8175 GCA_003161855.1 Syntrophaceae bacterium
CAGCTTTTAAACCAGGACAGAACTTCTATCTCCCTAGGAACACCTCCCCGGTATCAGTGAAAACTTTGGCAGGCAGTTGAAAGACGTTCTTAAAAATGTCAAAGACCCCTCTACCCATGGCTTTGAACGGGATTGCTGTCACGACGGGATCATCGACATTACCCTTCACTTCAAAATAGGCGGTCATAAACCCCCTGTTCTTATCGGTCAGGATCCATCCGACGACAGGGATCAGACTGACCAACTTATCCACGGACTGGAACAACTGAACCCCGACATTCGTCTGGAAGATTTCTCCTTTAACCATATCCAGGTTGCCGATCGCCGAAATGTTCATGGCATTGCTTTTCACAAAAAGGTCTTTGCTGGATACGGTCCCGTCTTTGAAAGACAATGTTGCCGTTATTTTGTCATAGGGCATGCCGCCGCGGGACATGTCCGGAAGCTGAAATTTCAATAGTTGCGAAACATTGAGAATGGAAAGAATTTTCGAGAGCGTAGCAAATTGTTTCAGTGTTCCCTGTTGCATCTGGATCTGGACATTTCCCAGGGCGGTTCTTTTCAGATCTGCCGCGTTGTCTCCTTTTGCGGTCAGGTCACCCTGCGCCGACAGCGATCCGGTGATCATTTTCCCTTTGGTGTCAAAAAGTTGGAAGCATTGTTCGAGAGATAATTTATCCATCTTGAAATTGAACTGATAACGGGGCGCCTCGATATCGGCAAAATCCATACGGCTTTTTCCGCTCACTTTTCCCCCCAACACGTTGCATTCAAGCGCTTCGAGGTAAAGGATGTTCGCCTCCAGCATCAGGGTGGTATTCAGTTTCCGGTAGGTGAACTTGTCTATTTTACCGGAGTCAATATTCAAGTCAGCCTTCAGGCTGACCTTGGTCGGTGATTGCTTCGTTTTCTGGGTCGATTCCAGCTGCGTGAGAAGAAGCATATCGTGCAGATCCAGATAGGGAGAGGCCAAGGTGATGTCGATTTTCGGGTTGTTGATATCGGCAACGAGCCCTTTGACATTCAAGATGGAATCGTTGAAGTGAAAAATCATGGATGTGATTTGCAGATCGCTGCCTTTAAAAGTGACATTTCCGCTGACATTCTTCAACTGGACGGGCCGTTTCGGGTGGCGCAGACCGATGTCTGCAACATCCAGAGAGGGGGATGAAAAGGCCAGAGAAAAAGCCGGTTTTTTCAGATTTGTCACGGCACCGCGTGCTGTAATCATCGAGCTGCCAAGCTGAACATTCAGTTGGGATGTTTCGAACCTGTCACCCTTGAGTTGGATATTCCCGGATATCTGGGTGACGGGTTTAATCGCATCTGACGGTTTGAATGAAGCCCCCGTAAAAAACACATCGCCGTCCCAGCGGAGATCTGCCAGATCTTTGGGTCCGCTCTCGGCGGTGACGGATACCTGAATTTTCCCCTGAGGTTTGAATTTACTGATCTTTGGCAGCATGGGGGCGATGTCCCCCATTTGAAAAGTGTTTGTACGAACGGCCAGGGAAAGCCGGCGTTTGCCTNNTCGGATAGGGTGGTCTCTTCCCTGTTCATATTGATTTTAAAGGATAGATGATTGGCCTTCCCGGCAGGCTTATGAATAATATCGGGATGATCATAGGTTGCTGACGTCAGATCCCAGAGGCCGTTCAGATTGTAGTTGTTTGTATAGCCGTTTCCGGAAAGATGAAGGGTTGCCTTTCCGGCATAATCAAGTTTGTTCACAGACTCACTGCCGAAAAGCCAGGCCACTTCTTTGGCCGTTGGGGTCATGTCCATCGTGAAAGGGTAGCTCGTCGGCGTTGCAACACAATAATCGGCCAGTTTTCCTTCCAGACTGAACGGGGCGTCGCCAAATTTCCCCGTCATGCTGTGCAGGATGAAATCCTTCCCCTTAAGCTCCAGAGTACCGGAAATTCCATTAAAACTGGGGACTTTCGGTGCATATTGCAAAAGCCCCTCTTCCGCCCGACCCCGGATATAGAGAACATTGTAATTTTCACCCTTTTCCATGTGGGCGATCTGACTGATGCGCCCGTGCAGCCGTCCCTCGTCCAGCCGGTAGTTGCCCCCCTTGATTTTCTGTTCAATAAAATCAGCAACGTCCTTGGGAATAACACCATAGGGAACATAATGACTGTAAGACTCCCAGCGGATCGGTGTGGTTACCGCCTTGGCATCGATGAGCAGATCATCCGTGTGGAGGTCTTTGAGGAGACAGCTTCCTCTGATATTCAAACCGTCAACGTTGACGTCCAGGTTTTCCACGGAAAGGTCACGCCTGTTGAACTTCATGTCGTAATGAGCTTGGACGGTTTTGGGTTTCAGGGGGGCGTGGAAAATCGGGGCATAATCGAAATGCAGGTTATGCATGGTCATGGATCCCTTGGAGGTAAATTCGAAAAAATTCCCCTGGTAGCGGTTATCGATGTCCAGTTGTCCGGTGATTTTCTTGAAAGGGACATAACGGCTGTAATAGGGCCAGTACCAGCCGACATTCAGGAGCTTTGCACGAATGGTGGTATCGATGCGGCTGTTCAGGATAGGTTCTGTGTTCTTCGCTAGATCGAGTGTCCCGTTCAGGGCAACCTGTCCCGTTTTTCCTTCATCGACAACGGTTGCAGTGAATTTGAAAGCAGCGGTTTTTCCCCGCTCCGGATGATCCAGACGGAGGTCCAGCTTTTCCAGGGATGTCGTCAAACCTTCGGGAGTGATCCATCGGTCCGCGAAAGAAACCTGCCCGTTTTTGATGGTGATCCGTCTGACCTTAAAAGGAATCTCCTCCCTTTTCTCCTCGAAGAGATCACTGATGTTGAAAACACCGGACTGCTCCCTGATCAGAGTGATCCGCGGGTTTTCCAGTGCCAGTTCCCGCAGGACGACATTTTTCATCAACAGCGGCAGGATGGCGACCTTGAAGGTGAGCCGGTCTGCCGTAATGAAATTGGACATCCCATCCTTTTCCCTGATGACAACCTGGGTAAATGTAAAGGTGGGACGCAGGCGGAATGAAAAAGATCCTTCCTTATAGAGGACCTCCCGGTTGAGGGCGATCTTCACCGCTTTGAGCAACTCTTCCCGGTGGGTATCGAGATCAAGCATTCTATTGACGAGCACACCGGTCATGACCGCTAAAACCAGCAGGGTGACCAAACCGGCCAAAAGAATGATAATCTTTTTCTTTTTCGTCATCTTGCTTGACTGATCATACCTTTCTATAGAGCGACATGATCTCGGTTCGGGTCAGCACGGCATCCACACGATCCACGTGAGCCAGGATATTTTCCCGGCCGCCTTCTTCACGGTCGATGAGGGCAATCACGCGGTCGATCATCAGTCCCGCTTCCCTGACCCGTTCGATGGCCGTGATGGTGGAACCGCCGGTGGTAATGACATCGTCGATGATAACAACCTTTTCGCCCGGCTTGACATTCCCCTCGATGGCTGATTTTGTCCCATGTCCTTTCACGTCTTTCCGGACAATGAATGATCGGATGGGTTTCCCCTTCTGATAGGAGATAACGGCTAGGGCATTGGCGATCGGATCGGCGCCGAGGGTCAGACCACCGGCTGCCGTTACGTCGGTATCGGCAAGCATGTCAAATATGATCTCACCGATCAGATTCATTCCCTCCGGGTCCAGCGTGGTCGGCTTGCAATTGAAATAGTAGTTGCTGGTCTTTCCGGAAGCCAGCGTAAAGGGGGGATGATCACGGTATTTAAAGGATTTCTCGATGATCATTTCGGCCAATCTCTTTTTCGTGTCACGGATGTCCATGGATACCGCCTCCTCCTTATGAAATGGGGTCATCCTCTTTCAAAACAAACTTCACCGGCACATCGACCCACATGGCTACGGGTTTGCCCATCTTGCGTCCCGGTTCAAATTTCCAGCGCTTGACCGCTTCCAGGGCCGACCGGTCCAGCGATGCATATCCGGAGGATTTTTTAATCGTCAGGCTTCCCACCCGGCCATCGGCAAATACCTCGGCGGTAAGCAGGACCACCCCTTCATAACCCTTTAGACGGGCAACGGCGGGATAGACAGGATGCGCATTTTCACGGTAACGGGGGGTTGCCACAGAGGCAGATTCATATGGGCCGGGGCGTTCCGCACCGCCGGGAAGCGACATCCTGGCCAAAACGGGATCTTCGCCGGTTCGCTGCGCATCTTTTGAATTCACCCCCGTGGGCAGACTCAGGCTGACGGTCTGGCTTTCCGGCCTCACGGATCCCTCCTGCGCCGTCGTTCCTGAGGGCTTGTCCTGTTTTTCCCGTGGCAAGGCTGGGGTTGGAGACTTGATGGCGGATGATACCGGTGCCTGCGGTTTACCTTTTTTGATGATCCCTTCCGGTTCCGCAAGATCCATTTGTGCTGAAATCCAGGAGACATGCAACACTTTGGACGATTCAACGAAACGGAAGAAATGCGGTGCGGCCATGGAGATGGAAAGCACCATAACGCCGGCGATGCCGGCATGCAGAGCCACCGAGGCGCAGGCTGCCCGGAAGATATCGCTATGCCATAACGATTTATTCATGCAAAAATGATTTCAATTTCAAAATTATTTTTTCATCATTCTTTCCACGACCCTGACCGCTTCGACACCGTCTCTGGCATAGGCCGCCCCGATCGAATCTGCGTAGGCCTGGGTCAACACAGCCCCCCCCAACAGGAATCGGCCGGCAAGGCCCGCCCTGGCCGCCTTCTCGATCACATCTTCCATATTCACCATCGTCGTCGTCATCAGGGCGGACAGGCCCACCACATCGGGCTTCAT
>PMNM01000139.1:8208-19385 GCA_003161855.1 Syntrophaceae bacterium
CTGGGGCAAAAAATAGGTTTTCTTATCAAACAGGTTCCCCACCTGAATGATGGCCGGAATCATGATATCATCGATCAATCGGGCAGCCGTCATTTCCAAGGAAAGGGCCTCATCGACCAGAGGAATAATATCTTCCCGGTTTCCCTCCAGAATTGCCCGGAAGACCTTCAGGGGTGGCGCCTCCTGATCCACTGCGGGGGCTGTCTGAGAATCCGATGGCTTGGCAAAATAGCGGATATAGGCCGCCGCGTCCCGGTCCTTCTGCATGAGCACATCCCCGGCCCGTCGGATGTTCATCAGTTCTTCACTGGCCGGGTTGACAATGGCCATGGTGAGTCCCAGGGCCTGCGCCATCGCCAGAAATGTCGCATTGATCCACTTGCGCTCCGGCATACCGAACGAGACATTGGAAAGTCCCAGGATCGTCCTGCATTTAAATTTCTCGGTGCACCATTGAACCGTTTTTAAGGCCTCTGCCGCAGCCTGGGGGTTGGAAGCGACGGTCATGACCAGGCCGTCCACGACAAAATCATCCTTCGTNNGTCTCGGGGATTTCACCTTCCGTGAGCGGCAGCAGGATGAACATGGCGCCGTATTTTGCAGCAAGGGGCAGCAGCTTCCGGAGCTTTTCCTTTTCCCCGGAGATGGAGTTGATGAGCGCCCGGCCCGGATAGTACCGGAGCGCCGCCTCGATGGTTTCCATTTTCGGGGAATCGATGACCAGGGGCAGGGCGGTGCTGGTGGACAACAGGCTGATCACCTGCCGGATCGTTTTCACTTCGTCAATGCCCGGTACACCGACATTCACATCCAGCAGGTCGGCGCCCTGGTTTTCCTGCTCTCTGGCAATCTGCCGGACAAGGGTCATCCTGCCTTCAAGCAGTTCCTGCTGCAGGGTTTTTTTACCGGTCGGATTGAGCCGTTCCCCGACAATCATCAGGGGTTTGTTTTGATCCAGAATCCGGTAATGACGGGATGAGCTGACGGCACTGATTGCGTGCAGACAGGGCACACGGGGTTTTGCCTTTGCGGTGGCCCGTTTCAGGGCGCCGATATGCGCCGGCGTGGTCCCGCAGCATCCGCCGATCAGATTGACGCCGGCTTTGACAAAGGGTTTCCCGAAGGCCGCAAAATCCTTCGGAGACATATCGAACACCGTTTGTTTGCCGATCAGTCGTGGCATACCGGCATTGGGTTTGGCAAGCAGGGGAATCCTGGCCCAGGGTTTCATGGCGGTAATCAGGGGCATCATACTGTCCGGTCCGGTAGAGCAGTTGCAGCCCACCGCATCAGCGCCGAGACTCTGCAGGGTAATCAGGGCGGTCACCGGATCCGTCCCGTTGAGCGTACGGCCATTCTTCTCGTAGGTCATGGTGACCATCGCAAACAAATCGGTCGTCTCCCGGATGGCGATCAGGGCCGCCCGCGCCTCCTGAATGTCCATCATGGTTTCAATCACGAGCAGATCAACACCACCCTCCAGAAGTCCCCGAACCTGCTCCTTGAAGGCATGGACAGCCCGTTCAAATTCCAGGTCGCCGAAGGGCTCGACAAAATGGCCGGTGGGACCGATATCGCCGGCGATGAAAGTTTCCCCGCCCACGGCCGCCCTTGCCAGCAAAGCCATTCGCTTGTTGATCTTCCGCACATTTTCGATGCCATACTGGCCGAGTTTGAAACGGTTGGCCCCGAAAGTGCAGGTATAGACGATTTCCGATCCGGCCTCTGCATAGACCCGGTGAATCTCCTGAATCACTTCCGGATGATCGAGGCACCAGACCTCCGGACAGACACCGGACGGCATCCCGCGCTTCTGGAGTTCCGTTCCCGTCGCTCCATCCAGGATCAGGATCTTTTTCTTCAGAAGGCTGATTATTTTTGTTTTTTTAGTCAAGGATGTTCTCCCCATGAGTTGGTTTGTTTTTTCGGGGTCGTAATGTTTTCAGGTAGTCGCAGGCTTCAGCCTGCGTTGCATTATTCACTCCATACTACAAGATTTCATCCAATACATCACTTAAATTACATCCGATAGAACCTGCTGCGTCTTCCCGGAGCCTGTTCATGAGGACTGTCTTATTCCGGTAATCGCCGTCACGGATTTTTCCGGAATGAGGATGCAGCTTTCCGTGATGGTTACCCCGATTTTTTCCAGGGTCAGGAGGCGGTGCATCGTCCGCTGATTTTCCAACAGCAGATCGCCATAGCCGGCGGAATAACGGGCGTGCAGCAGCCTTTTCCGTTC
The DNA here is from genome assembly GCA_003161855.1 of Syntrophaceae bacterium. GTDB lineage: Bacteria > Desulfobacterota > Syntrophia > Syntrophales > Fen-1087 > Fen-1087. The sequence continues at coordinate 10,451 of PMNM01000139.1, forward strand.
CCGTCGCAGAATCTGGTCGAAATAGCCGGCAATCCAATCCAGCGCCGCATCCGTGATCTCACTGGCCGCGGCATCCAGCACCACCCCGCGGGTAACGTTGCGGCCTGCCGCATCGGTTTGAATCGCCTGCATGATCTCCGGACCGGCCGTCGTCCCCATCAGGAGGATCTCATCGCAGTCACCAAGAAATTTAGAGAGTTGGCGGCTGTCAAGGGTTACCCCATCCGGCAGGATGATGTGGGCATCCCCTTCCTTCCGGATGGGCAGACGACGGGCCGCACCTTGCAACCGGATGAGCGACAGGGCCGTGTCGATGGATCTTTCGGTCTCTATTTTTTCCCGGGGAGACAGGCCGGTGATTCCCTTCCGGAAGCCCAGACGCCGGTAGATCTGCTCATAAGGCGGGGTGATGGAAATAGAGTCAAAATAATGGACGGCATTCATAACTCACGAACCGATTCAGGGGGTGANNTCCCGAAGAACCTGCCGCACGGCCCCTTCTATCCATGCCGCTTCCTGCATCATGCCGAAGGAATACCTGAACATCATGGCGACGGAGAGGATCGTGGCCAGGGGATTCGCGATATTCTGCCCGGCAATGTCCGGCGCGGAGCCGTGAATGGGTTCATACAGGGCATATTGCCCGCCGAGGCTCGCCGAGGGCAGCATGCCGATGGAACCGGTCAGCATGGCTGCCTCATCGCTGAGGATGTCACCGAACAGGTTTGTTGTAACGATGACGTCGAACTGGGCGGGATTCCCGATCAGTTGCATGGCGCAGTTGTCTACGTACATATGCCGCAGCTCAACTTCCGGGTAATCGCGGCTGATCTCCGTTACCACGTCCCGCCAGAGCTGGGTGGCCTCCAGGACATTGGCCTTGTCCACGGAAACGACCTTCTTACGACGCTTCCCGGCCGTCTCAAAGGCGACCCGGGCAATGCGGCGGATCTCCTCCTCCGTATAAATGAGCGTATTGATGCCGATCCGCTGCCCCCCTTCCACCCGGACGCCCCGGGGCTTGCCGAAATAAAGATCGCCCGTCAGTTCCCGGATGAGCATGATGTCGATGCCCTGCACCACTTCCCGTTTCAGAGGAGAGGCATCCAGGAGATCGTCAAAAACCTTTACAGGCCGCAAGTTGGCGAAGAGGCCGAGTTTCTCTCTTAATCCCAGGAGGGCCCTCTCCGGCCGGACGCTGTAGTCCAGGGACTCCCACTTTGGTCCTCCCACGGCGCCGAGCAGGATGGCATCACTGTTGCGGGCCAGCTCCAGGCTCTCCTCCGGAAATGAGGTACCGCAGGCATCGTAGGCCGCCCCGCCGATAAGGCCATCCCGAAGTTCGAAGGTCACCCCCGCTCCTGCCGCCACGACCGGGAAGATTTTTACAGCCTCACGGACAATCTCCACGCCGATCCCATCCCCGGGGAAAACACAAATTTTATAGGTTTTATTTTTCATGAATGCTTCTTTTTTANNAAAATCTTTTGACGTTCTTTCTCTATTTTTTTCATCAACCCCCCGGCCTCCACCAAGGCCTGCATAAACGGGGGAATGGGCTGCACCCGGAACGGTTTAAGGTCGACTCCGACAATCCGGATCCACCCCTCGTCACCGTCCACCTCGATCCGGTCGCCTTCCGTCACGCGCTCATAGAGATCCTTGGATTCAAAGATCGGCAGTCCCATGTTAAAGGCGCTCCGGTAGAAGATTCGGGCGAAACTCTTTGCGATGACGCAGGCGATCCCTGCTGCCTTGATGGCGATGGGGGCGTGCTCCCGGGAGGACCCGCAGCCGAAATTCTCCCCGGCCACGATGATATCTCCCGGCTTGATTTTTTTGACAAAATCCGGGTCGGTGTCTTCCATGCAGTGGGCCGCCAGAAAGGCCGGATCCATTGAATTGATATATCGCGCCGGGATGATCAGATCGGTGTTGATATGGTCCCCGAATTTCCAGATTCTTCCGGTAAATTTCATAGTGGCGGTACCCCCTTCAGTTCGTCGGGACTTGCAATCCGCCCCAGGACGGCGGAAGCTGCGGCAATGGCCGGATTGGCCAGATAGACCTCGCTGCCCGGATGGCCCATGCGCCCCACAAAGTTCCGGTTCGTCGTGGCCACGGCTCTTTCGCCTTCGGCCAGGATGCCCATATGCCCGCCCAGGCAGGGGCCGCAGGTCGGCGCGCTGATGACGGCCTTTGCATCAAGAAAAATCTCGAACAGGCCTTCCGTCATCGCCGTCCGGTAAATCTCCGGCGTCGCGGGAATGATGATCAGGCGCACATAGGGGGCCACCGTCCTGTTTCTCAGAATGTGGGCGGCGATGCGCAGATCCTCGATGCGGCCGTTGGTGCAGGAGCCGATAAAGACCTGGTCGATCTTGATGGACCCGACCTGGCTGATCCCCCGGACATTTGAGGGCTGATGGGGAAAGGCTACCTGGGGCTCGATCTGACTTACATCGATCTCCAGGACAGAGGCGTAGGCGGCGTCGGGATCGGAATTATAAAAAGTGAATTCCCGTTCCGCCCGGTACTGGACGTAATCCCGGGTGATCTCATCGGGGATGAAGATGCCGTTTTTGGCCCCCGCCTCAACGACCATATTCGCAATGGTGAAGCGGTCGGCCATGGTCAGATCACGCACCGTTTCTCCGGTGAACTCCATCGCCCGGTAGGTGGCGCCATCCACGCCGATCTGCCCGATCACATGGAGGATCAGATCTTTCCCCGTCACCCAGGGGTTGCGCTTACCGCGAAAAACGATCTTCATCGTCTCCGGGACTTTGAACCACAGCTCGCCTGTCAGCATGACCGCGGCCAGGTCGGTGCTGCCCACCCCCGTCGCGAAGGCTCCCAGGGCGCCGTAGGTGCAGGTGTGGCTGTCGGCGCCGATTACAAGGTCTCCGGGGACGACAATGCCCTGCTCGGGCAGAAGGACATGGCACACCCCGATCTGTCCACCTTCGTAGTAATGGCTCAGCTTATGCTCCCGGGCAAAATCCCGGAGAATCTTGCTGTTCTGGGCGGACGGGATATCCTTGTTCGGCGTGAAGTGATCGGGAACGATCACCACCCTGTTGCGGTCAAAGACCTTGTGCCCCCCGGCTTTCTTGAATTCCGCGATGGCGATGGGGGCCGTGACATCGTTCCCCATGGCAATATCGACCTTCGCGTTGATCAGCATCCCGGACTGAACCTCTTTGAGTCCCGCATGCTTCGCCAGAATCTTTTCCGTAATCGTCATGCCCATGCCGTTTGTCCCTCGCTTTTTTTCATATCACCTTATTCATACGCCATTACGCTTTTTAATTCAATGCAGAAGTCAAACCGCCATCTCTGGTGATCATGCCCAGAATCGCTTTTATCCCATATATTTGAAATGTCTTTTTCTGTAAAATATGATAGTTTGCATAATCCAGTCAACAGATGCCCGTTTCCTGTGGATTCAATAATGTTTTTTCGAATGACGGCTTGGACCGGATCGAGAAGATTCATGGAAAAAATGAGTTTTCAGTCATTTGTATTTCCAATATAATGAAACTTCGAATCAACATACTTTATTCACTGCATATTTTCAACTTTAACTGCGATATCCGGCTTTGTAAAACAGCATATAGGCAGTCTAATTCATGTTAGACTGACCTGCCACAGAAAACGTGGAAGCCGGAATATTCCTATGTAAAAAGCATGGCAATCATTTCTTGGGTAATCTTCTCTTTGGCGAGAAGTGGCAACACCCGGAATGATGTGGCGCTCTGGCCGCTGGAGTGTCGAGGTGGCTGTTGGGCTGGGCAGTGTAGAGTGCGTTACAACAAAAGCTTAGTGGTAACGAAAGAAGTTGGTCTTATTGAGTTACACTTCTGTTCCGCGAAGTGTAGATGCGACGATCTGCTGGACGTCCTCCGGAGTCGTGACGCCCAAGGCATCCCTGGCGGCGGCTTCTGTCTGTTCGAGAGTCAACTGCTGTAAAATGTGACGTACACGCGCGGCCTGAAACGGGTTCATGCTGAGATTCCTGACGCCCATTCCCACCAACAGGCAAGCGCCCGCCGGATTTCCCGCCGCTTCTCCGCACACGGTTAGGCCCACCCCCTGCTTCAGGGCAGCACGGACCACCTGGTCTGTTGCCCGCAACACAGATGGATGCATGAATGAAAGCACGCCGGAAGATTCCTGCGATTGGCGGTCCGTGGCCAGAATGAAGTGGGCGAGATCGTTGGTCCCAATGGATACAAAATCCACGATCTTCACGATCTCATGGATATCGAACACTGCGGCGGGGGTCTCGACCATGGCCCCAATGGGAGGTCGCTTGGCGAATTGGTCGGTTTCGATCACCTCATCGACCCGATGGCGCGCCTCTCTCAGATCTGCCACACTCATGACCATGGGGAACATGATCCGCACGTCGCCCCCTTGCGCGGCCCGCAGGATCGCCCGGAGTTGGGCGCGAAACATCGCCTTTTCGGTCAGGGAAAACGCCAAACCGCGTTTGCCCATCCGGAAGGCTATGTCGTTTTCTGTGTGATTGAAACGCGGGATCTTATCCCCGCCGAGATCCATAGTACGAATAACGACGGGATGCGGATTGAGCATTTTCGCCACTGCAGAATAGGCAGTAAATTGCGTGTCCAAGTCAGGCGGCTGGTCCACATTCAAAAAGAGAAACTCGGACCGGAACAGGCCCACACCGTCCAGCTTATACTCCAGGACAAGGTGCGCCTCATCCGCTCTGCCGATATTTGCATATAATCCGATGCGTACACCATCCTTCGTGGCAGAATTCTGGGCCGGTCCCGGTGCTGCGGTGGGTTCGAGCGAAGCATATTGACTCCTGCGCGCCACGAAGCGCGCCACCTGCACTTTGGTCGGTGCCACCGTGACAGTGTCGGCTTCCGCATCTACCAGCAAGCGGTCGCCCGTCTCCAACAGCGAAGTAACATCTTTGATATCGCTGACCGCCGGAATGTTTCTGATCCGCGCCATGATTGCAACATGCGACGCGGGACCGTTGCACTCCGTGACCAAGGCCACCAGATTAGTGCGATCCAATTGCAGCATATCGGACGGCAAGAGCTCCTTTGCAACGAGAATCGTATTTGGCGGGAGAGACACCAGTCGGTTGGGCGATCCCTCGCCGAAGGTCCCGATATTCCGCAAGACCCGACGGCCCATGTCACGGATATCAGCGCTGCGCTCCCGTATGAATTCCTGTTTCAACCCCTCCATCATCGTTACCAGATCCCGAACCTCTTCCGCAACCGCCTGCTCGATCTTGATCAGGTCTTCACGCACGCGCCGCCTGCACTTGTCCCAAAACCCGACGTCCTTGAGCATGGCCAGGTGCACGTCTAACAAGTCACTCTCCGCGGTTGCCATGTCGCCTGAGAACTGTTTCTGAGTGTTGTCCAACTCGCGGATCGCCGCCGCAAGAGCACAGTCGAGCCGGTTGATCTCAACCTCCACATCATCCTGTACGATGGCCTGATGCGCGGAGGTCAATTCGCTTTCCGGCGGCAGGTAGACCAGCGCCACCCCTTCCGCCATTCCAGGAGAGAGCCCCCGGCCTTGTAGTGTTGTGCCCGTATTCCTGGCAAAGGCGCGTAGTAGGCTTATCTCCTGTTCCCTTGTTGTAATCGTCTTTTGTAGCCGTTTTTTCTGTGTCGCGGTTTTATCCACCAGATAAGAATACAGCATCAAGGCGGCTATTTCCATAAGGGTGTTGATGCTGGCAATGGGAAGCGATGCTGAGGTATGCCAGGGAAACTCATAAATGCCTCTCACCAACGGCAATACTATGGACATGGCATATGCCAGAGTCTTTTGATTCCTCCATGCCGCTATACCTACCGGAAGGACATAGATAAGCGGGAATTGAACTTCTCTTCCCGTGATAAGGTCGATCCCTAACACGACCAGCGCGAGAGATATAATGAAGACTGTAGCGGTTTTTGTGTTGGTATTCTCTATGAATCTCAGGACACTCTGCATGTATGCCCTCCTGTTCTTCTTGCCAGAGGCCAACGGCTGGCGTCAGTTGCGAGGTTTGTTTGATAAGACATTGCTTGTTATGGCCGGCCCCGTCAATTTGAAGCTTTAGCCTATTCTCCTTTGAGTTTTTTGCTTTGAATTGTTTATAGAGCAAGTGCTGTGCCAGATAGCCATCATGAGTTGAAACATATCTGAATCACCAATGTATTTTCAAATATATATGTACTGCGACTGCTTCTTTCCTCCGTTCCAAAGGAAAATGTGGATAATAAGTATATAATGGGGGTATCCATTTGATTAAAAAGTATCCACATCTGACATTGAGAAATCCAGAATGATGGAGGTCAGCAGGGACAGGAAAGAGGGGTGCTTAAAGGAAATTCATTGGTTCGGGCCCACGATCACTTGCACAAAGTCTTCCGGCCGAATCCATCTGACAAAGGCGTCTCGGACCTGATCCGGCGTGGCTTCCAGGTAATGCCCGGCAGCGCGGAGGGGCTCATCCAGCGGCAAGTCTTCCATGGAACGGGAGAGCAATCCCTCGGCAATACGGTCCGTGCTCGCTTCGGAGAGCTGGATCTGTTTCACGAGAAGCGTTTTGGCTAGTTGCAGTTCTTCTGGAGTAAGAGGGGACGTCTGCATCTCGCGGAGGTTACGTTCCACCATAGCCCGCGCCCGAGAAACGTTCGGCGGGTCGCAGGCAAAAAATACGCCGAAAAGCAATCGGTTCTTTTTCGCTTTGATAAAAGACTCAACCGTATAGACCAAGCCGGATTTCTCACGTAAATCATGGTAGAGCCGCGACGCATAAAACGCGCCTGACAGCACGTGATTGGCAATCTGCAGTTTGTAGTAGTCGGGATGGGAACGAGTCACGCCGAGCGTCTCAGCGAGCGTTACCTGGTCCTGGACCCGGCTCTCATCAGGTATCGTAGCTGCAGCGGGTTTATTCAGCGGGATCGGCGGCAGCGCCGTCTCCGGCTTCAACCCTGTTGCCTTCCATGAGCCGAAATATTTTTCGACAACAGTCTTGGCCCGCGTTGGCGTCACCTGGCCGATCACGACGATAGTCGTCATGTCAGGACGGAATGCCTTCCCATAATAAGACTTGACGTCTTTGAGCGTGAGCGTACTCACGGTCTCAGGCAAGGCCTGACGGAGCGCCGGGTCACCTTGAGGATAGAGGGACTCTCGAAGAGCGCGTTGCGAAAGATGGGCAGGGCTCTGCAATTGGCCCCGGAGTGAGCCGATGGTCTCCTCCCGCACGACCGTGAAGGCCGCCTCGGGAAGCGCAGGGTGCAGCAGGTTTTCGGCAAGAAGTTCCATGCCGCGTTCGAAGCAATCGGACAGAACCTTGAGCGAAAAACTCGTTCCCGATGAAATATCGGCCCCGATATCATCCTGCGCCTTCTGGAACGCCAGCAGGTCGAGGGAACTCGTGCCGTACGAGAAGAGGCTCCCCAGGACATTGGCGACCCCTTCCTTTCCCGCTGGTTCCTCAAGATCGGTGTTGTTCTTGATCTGTCCGAAAACGCTTATCGTATGGCTTACATCCTCGGGCTGAACGATAAGACGGATCCCGTTGGCGAGCGTGTAGACTGCAGGTTGTACGCGTGAAACCGGTATGCCGGGCACTGTTGCGGCGCTCTTTGCCCAAACAGGGAGTTCCACCGGCTTGATCTCCTTCGGAGCAAAGGACTCCTTGCCGCCGAATCCTTCTGCAGTGACCTGTTTTCCGGAGGGGCGCGGTATGAGTACGGCCGTGATCGCTGTATCGTTCACCAAGTATTCCCTCAGCACGCGGTTCACGTCCTCCGCAGTCACCTTCGCGATCGCCGCGATGTCATCGTCCGGTGAGGATCGACCCTCCACCGCGAGCGCCTGGGACCAGGCAGCCGCTAAACCGGCAACAGAGTTATACTGAAGTTCGGCAGCCGCGATTTCATGACGCTTTGACGCCTCCACAAGATCAACAGGTACGCCGTTCTTCGCGTAACCGGCGATGATGCTCTTTATCGCGGCCACAAGGGCAGGGCCATCTCCTCCGGGAGGAAATGCAACGCTTGCGTACCGATACGATAATTTTGGAAGCGCATCTCCGTCGGTCGCGGTGAAAAGCGCCTTCCCCTCGGGAACCAAAGCGTAGAGATTGCCCCGCCGGCTGTCCAGAACATCGGCCAAAATCTGCCCGGCGGCAAAATCGGGGCTATCGAGGCCTGGCAGTCGATATGCCACGACAGCAAGCCCATAGGGAAGATCTGTCTCGAAGGTGATAGCAGCGGGCCGGAGCGGCCGGAGTTGAATCGTGGGACGGGGAGGCACGGGCCTTGAGGGAATGGGTCCGAACAGTTCCTTCACCTGGGCCAGAGTCTTGGGCGGGTCCACATCCCCCACGACCACAAGAATCGCATTGTTCGGCCCATACCATTGGTCGTAGAACGTTTTAAGCATGCCGCCCGTTGTCTTCTGGAAAGAGGGACGCGTGCCTAGGGCATCATGGGCATAAGGNNTTCGAAAGGTCCTGGGCTACCTCCTGTTCTATCGCTCCCCGCTCCTGCTCCCAGAGGTCTTGTGTGTCGAGGACGTCCCGCATGCGCACCGCCTCTATGTTCAGCGCTACATTGAGATCGTCCTTCGGCACGGTGAAAACATACTGAGTGACAGTCTGCGTGGTGACGGCATTGAAGTCGCCGCCAACAAGGGCCATAATGTTCGAGAGCTGGGCTGCAGACAACCCCGAGCTCCCTCTGAACATCATGTGTTCCTGCGCATGTGCCATCCCGGGGAACCCATCAGGTGCTTCGTTCGAACCCACAAGATAGTTTACCTGCGTGGTCACTACCGGCGCCAGTGTGTTTCGTACGATCACCACCCTCAGGCCGTTCGTGAGTGTTGCACGGAGAATGCCGGTATCCACGCCTGCCTCCGTCAGAGTCGGGGA
>PMNM01000153.1 GCA_003161855.1 Syntrophaceae bacterium
CTTAGCCACTTGGCTATGCCGCCCTTTATTGCTGGAGCGGGCGAACGGATTTGAACCGTCGACGTCCACCTTGGCAAGGTGGCACTCTACCGCTGAGTTACGCCCGCACTTGCTTTGCGTTGCCGCTGAATATAGTAAATAAAATCTTTTGTCAATAAAAAAACTGTTCAGAAAATCAAAGAACTCCCACCCATTCTATTAGATATGATTGGTATTTTTTATCCGGTTGATGGTTTCAACCAAATCCCTGATTGCTTGCATATAGGATGTGAAGCCTTGAAAGAAGATATCATTGTGATTCGCATGGGGAACCATCAGCAAACTTTTATCGGGTGATGGACATGCAGCGAAGAGGGTTTGCCCCTCCTCAAAAGAGATAATTTGATCATATTCTGCATGAATGATCAGCGCGGGTTTATAGAATGTACGGATTTTATCAATGTTGCGAGGTCCTTTGCCTTCGGAAAGACCAAGCATAGTCATGTTGATCCCCATAAGCTGAAGTAATGGCCCAATGAAGGCAAAACCGCTCTCGATGATGAGACCATCCATCTCCTGCTGATAATGGTAGGCTAGCTCAAGAGCAGGGGCACTTCCAAGGGATCTTCCCATGATCACCAGGGGACCGGTGTATTGATGATTCTTTCGCCAATTCTTCACGAAATCAAAGATAATATGCGCATCATGCATCATCGATGTCACTGTCGGTCGGCCTGATGAACGGCCATAACCTCTATAATCGACAGGCATGAAATTGATGCCAATCTTGTTGTAAAGAATCGCTATTTCATCATATTCCGCGATGATCTCGCCATTCCCATGAAAGAAGAGAATGCTGGGCGCATTCTTATGGGTGAGATAAAACCGGGCGCCAATGGCAACCTCACGGTCAACAGGAATCATGATAGACTCAGTGTTAAGATTTGACTGGGTTGGCCATTCGGGACGAGGGTGAAACAAAAACATGGTAACTTCAGGGCAGTCAAAAGCTGAATAATCAATCTTTGAAATATCAATCATGAGCAGATGCCGGATTAACTTCTTTTACAGATCATTCCCTTGTAAAACTTTACCAGATAATCAAAGCCCGAATATAGCGTCAGGATGAGGGCAAGATAAAGAATGGCCATTCCGACAACATGGGCATCCGTCCCCAGGAAAGGGTAATGGATCATCAATGCCGTGACCGCACAAATTTGACAAAATGTTTTTTGTTTTCCCAACCGGCTGGCCTGAATAACCATTCCCTCCGATAAGGCAATGCTTCGCATTCCATCAACTGTAAAATCCCGAATGATGATGATTGCCACAATCCAGGCGGGTATGCGACCGATGGGAATCATCAGGATCATGGCTGTGTTGACAATCAGCTTGTCGGCAATGGGGTCCAGAAATTTCCCCATCGTCGTTACAATCTGGTATCTTCTGGCAATGTATCCATCCAAAAGATCGGTGAGGGCCGCCAGGACGAACAGAGAAACAATAAAAAGGCTCTCGCCAGGACCGGGTGACTGAAGAAGAAAAAAAAGGCCCGGGATCATGCCAATTCTGAGCAAGGTGATCGTATTGGGAAGATTGATGACCTTTTTTCTCTCCTGCGCAATAGGCAGTCGGTCAAATGATCTTTTCAGATAATCAATCATGGGATTTGTTCTTCATCCCTCATTTCTTCGGAACTTTTTTCCAGTCGGCAAGAAAAGCTTCGATCCCTTTATCCGTCAAAGGATGTTTCGCCAGTTGAGCAATCACTTTAAAAGGGATGGTCGCAATATCGGCACCCATAAGCGCCGCTTCCAGGACATGTCGTGGATGTCGTACGCTCGCCACGATGACTTCTGTATCGTAACCATAGTTGTCAAAAATCATGATGATTTGATCTACGATTTCCATACCGTCATGAGCAATATCATCCAGCCTTCCGACAAAGGGACTTACATAGGCAGCACCTGCCTTGGCCGCCATCAGGGCTTGCAACGGTGAGAATACCAGCGTTTGATTGATACGGATGCCTTCATTGGCAAATATCCGGGTCGCTTTCAACCCTTCTTCTGTCATGGGGACTTTAACAACGACATTACTGCCCAACTTTGCCAGTTTCCTTCCCTCCCGGACCATCCCTTCGGCATCCAGGCTGATAACCTCCAGACTGACCGGACCATCGACGATGTCAAGGATGTCCCGAATGACTTTATCGAACCCTTTTTTTTCTTTTGCCACGAGTGACGGATTGGTGGTGACTCCATCAACCATGCCGAGCATGATGCCTTCTTTAATTTCTTGAATATTTGCTGTATCAATGAAAAACTTCATAACATCCTCCCTGAAAAGTCATCTTGATTCTTTATCATGGTATTTTGAAAATCCTCATCAATAATCAAGATCTGTTTTTGCGGAAGTTTTCATAGCATGCTTCACTGCAAAAATAGACCGTCTTGCCATCAATGGCCACCTTGTACGCCTGGCTCAATGGCAGGAAGGTATGGCAGCAGGGGTCTTCCACCAGATCCTCTGTTATTGAAGGCATCTGTTGATTCGGTATCGGTTTGGATGCTTTCCCTGATGACAGAAAAAGCCATCTCGCCATCCGGTACAACAAGTAAAAAATAATAATAGCTGCGATTAAACGGGCAATGATCATATCCGCCTTGTTAAGGGATCAACTCCACCTTGCTGTCATCCTGAAGACGGTCTAAAAGACCTTGGATGGAAATACCGAAAGCCGGGTGAATGACATAGGGAGCAATTTCTTGAAAAGGAACCAGCACAAAACGTCTCCTGTGAATTTGCGGATGGGGGATGATCAGGTCCTGTTCCTGCATGACTTCCTGGCTATAGAGCAATAGATCGAGATCCATGACCCGGGGTCCCCCTCTCTGTCCATTTTCCCTGCCCATGGCCTGCTCAATCCTCTGCAAGGCTTTTAACAAGTCAGGTGCTGTTAATACCGTTCTGATTTCAGCAACAGCATTGACGAACCAGTCTTGTTCCCGGAAACCCACCGGTTCGGACCGGTAAAGAGATGACATTCGCAAGACATTCAAACCCGAAGAGGCATGCATCCGTTCCACGGCCTCACGACATTGCTCCACCGGTTGACCGAGATTGGCCCCTACTCCTACAAAACCAATCGTCCCACTGAGATTCTCAATCAATCTCCTCTTCACCTCAGGTTTTTAAACCCAATACATCCTGCATGTCGTAAAGACCGTTTTTTCGGCCGACGATCCATTTCGCTGCCCGGATGGCTCCCTTGGCAAAGTTATCCCGGCTGTGAGCGCGATGAATGAATTCCAGTCTCTCACCGACAGCCCCAAACATCACAGTGTGCTCACCGACGATATCGCCGGCCCGGAGCGTCTGGATCCCGATTTCTGTTTTGGTGCGCTGGCCGATCATACCTTTTCTTGTGTATACTCCCTCTTTATCAAGATCTCTTTTCAGGGCCTTGGCAATGATCTGTGCCATCTTCATAGCTGTCCCACTGGGAGCATCCTTCTTTAGATGATGGTGGGCCTCCACAATTTCCACATCATAGTCGTCCCCCAGGATGCGGGCCACATCATCAAGCACCTTGAACAGGACGTTGACCCCCACGCTCATATTGGGTGCAAGGACGCAGCGTGCTTTTTTAGCCAATTCTGCCGCTTTTTTTATTTCTTCGCTTGTGAAGCCTGTACTCCCGATAACCATGGCCCTGTTTTTCTTTGCTGCGAGTTCAAGATGCCGGAGTGAGGCCTCATGATTTGTAAAATCAATCACCACATCCCCTTTCTCGATACAGCCATTGAGGTCATCATCGACCTTGACATCCAGTTTGCCGATCCCTAAAGCCTCTCCCACATCTTTCCCCACCAGGGCATGCCCCTTCTGCTCGACAGCGCCAACAACCTGGATATCTTTTGTTGAAGAAATCAGAGTGATAATTCGGCCGCCCATTCTTCCGCCGGCTCCTGTGACAACCACTTTTATCATAACAACCCCTCCTTATTCCTTCATCAGACCATAACTGCCGACGATCTTCTTGAGTTTTTCGTAGTTCGCGTCGGACAGTTTGTAAAGTGGCAGCCTGACTTCGTAAGAAATCTTTTTCATCATGGCCAATGCGGCTTTCACCGGCGTCGGATTGGTTTCAACGAAGAGACTATCAATCAACGGGGTCATTTTGTAATGCAACGTTCTGGCCTTCTTGAGGTCACCTGCCAAAAAGGCATCAACCATCGCCGCCATATCCGCCGGTGCCACATTTGAAATCACGGAAATGACCCCATGGCCACCCATAGCCATCAGCGGCAGCGTGAAAAGATCATCACCAGACAGTACATCAAATTTTGGACCACAAAGATGAATCACGTCGCTCATCTGCTTGATGGATCCGGAAGCTTCTTTAACACCGACAATATTTTTTATTTTGGCGAGCCGGGCCAGGGTATCGGGATTAATATTGACGCCTGTTCGGCCAGGAATGTTATACACAATAATCGGAATCGGTACCGCTTCTGCAACCGCCTTATAATGCTGATACAGTCCCTCCTGGGTCGGCCTGTTATAATAGGGACAAACCATCAAGGCTCCATCTGCACCGGCTTTATAGGCATGCCTGGTCAACCTGATAGCTTCTGCGGTACTGTTGGAACCGGTCCCGGCAATCACCGGCACCCTCTTTTTCGCCGCGTCGATCACGACTTCAATCACCCGGTCATGTTCTTCATGTGACAGGGTGCTGGACTCCCCCGTTGTTCCACAAGGAACAATCCCGTCGGTACCGTTTTTGATCTGAAATTCAACCAATTTTCTCAATGCTGCTTCATCGACCTTCCCATTTTTGAATGGTGTGACAATGGCGACAATGGCTCCTCTAAACATAACCCCTCCTGTAAATTTTATTGGCTTAAAAAATTCGGAATTTCTTCTCCCCTGAGGATATCCTCATAGGTTTCCCGTTGCCGGATGATGTAAAAACGATCATCTTTGACGAGAACCTCAGCCACCCGTGGCCGAGAGTTATAATTCGATGACATGGTGAACCCATAGGCACCGGCGCTCATAACGGCCATGAGTTCCCCCCTTTCAAATTCAGGGATGTTTCTCTCCTTGGCAATATAATCACCCGACTCGCAGATCGGTCCCACCACATCCGCCTGGATCATTTTTCTTTTCTGCTGGAGGACTGGTCGAATCTGATGGTAGGAGTTATAAAGGCTGGGACGAATCAGATCATTCATGCCTGCATCAATAACCACAAAATTCTTATCTTGATTCGACTTGATATAAAGAACTTTGGTCACCAAGATACCGGCATTGCCNNACCGGATGAGGGGGCTGCTCCTCATGATAGGTGATTCCCAGCCCGCCCCCCAGATCAAGATAGCGAATATCCATCCCCTCCTCTCTGAGGCGGTAAACCAGGTTTTTCAAACGGTTCAGCGCATCCACAAATGGAGATATCTTCGTCAGTTGGGACCCGATATGACAACTGACCCCTTTGATGTCCAGATAGGACATTTTTTTTGCCTGGCGGTACTCTTCCAATGATCTCTCGATGTCGATGCCAAATTTATTTTCCTTTAGACCCGTCGAAATATAGGGATGGGTCTGCGGATCCACATCTGGATTGACCCGAAGGGCAATACCGGCTTTTTGACCTAATTTTTTTGCACAGATATGAATCTCCTGCAACTCCTGAGATGATTCGACATTAAACATCAGAATATTGGACTTCAGGGCATATTCGATTTCATCCAACCGTTTTCCCACACCCGAATAGACAACTCTCTGGGGATCAACGCCTGCCTTCAAGGCGCGATAAAGCTCACCCCCGGATACAATATCCACCCCACCGCCTTCCAAAATAAAAATNNAAGACGCGAAAATGATTTTTCAGAGTTTGGTAACTATAAAGATAAAAGGGGGTCCCCACTTGCTCGGCAATGGCAGAAACAGCCACTTTTTCGCACCAGAGTTGCTGATCCAGGTAATGAAAGTCATTCATCGCCGCTTTATCCTTTAACTTCGCTTCTCCGTCATATTTCAGGGGACAGTATTCTTGGGAATTTTTATTTCCACTCTGTTGGATGCCTCACTGCAAGATCCGGTTCGATTGCAGCCAATGATGTAATAACTGTAAAGGCGACCCGGCTTGACCAGCAAATCCTTATAAATCAGTCGGCTGCCCCCTTCTCTCAGGATTCTTGAATCATCCACTGCGAGTTCAACGATCAAGACATGCTCACGAGGGCAACCCGGACAATCCGACCCTTCCGTTTCCAGTTCACTTCTGAAGATCCTGAATTTGGTCATCAGGGAAACCGATTCCGGAATGCTCCAGCGCAGCAAGATACCGTCCGTTTTTAACTGCACATCAAGATCGGAAATGGGTTTGATCCGGATCGCATCCGATGGAACAGGGTCAGCCTTCAGCCCGCAGCTCTGAAACAGCACGGCCGCCATCAGAAGCGCGACCATTCCAAAGGTGAACAGCCGTTGCCGCTTACTCATATGACCGGCCTTCAATTTCGGCAAGGCGCTTCCGTACATTCTTTTCCGCTGTACCGCCAAGACTGTTTTTTGCATTAACGGCGTTTTCAACCTTCAGACAGGCAAAGATATCCTCATCAAAACCCTGATAAAATTTCCGGTACTCGCTCAGGGTCAGGTCATGAAGTGCTTTGCCGCTCCTGATGCTGTAAGCGACAAGACGCCCCACAATGCCATGAGATTCCCGAAAGGGAACACCTTTCATCACGAGATATTCAGCCAAATCAGTGGCTGTAGAAAATCCTTTTGCAGCTTCTTCCCGCATTCGGAGCCTGTTGAATTGAAGGTGTCTGATCATGGATGCCAGGGTTTTCACGCATCCCTTCACCGTATCCACCGTATCAAAGAGCGGTTCTTTATCTTCCTGAAGGTCCCGGTTATAGGTCATGGGAAGCCCCTTTAAAACGGTCAGCAGAGAAACCAGATGGCCGTAAACACGTCCCGTCTTGCCCCGCACCAATTCGGCAACATCAGGATTTTTTTTCTGGGGCATGATGCTGCTTCCCGTTGTAAAAGAATCTGATATTTCGACGAATCCGAATTCACTGCTGGACCAGAGAATAAGGTCTTCACAGAAACGGCTGAGGTGCATCATGATCAAACAAGCAGCAAAGATAAATTCCGCGATAAAATCACGGTCCGAGACGGTATCCATGCTGTTTTCTGAGATGGCCGGGAAGTTCAGCAGATCCGCCACCTGTTTCCGGTCGATCGGCAGGTTTGTTCCTGCCAGGGCCGCAGCACCGAGAGGTAGAATATTAACCCGTTTCTGACAGTCCAGGAGCCGCGCTTCATCCCGGTCGATCATCTCCCAGTAAGCCAGCAAGTGGTGAGACAAGAGGACGGGCTGTGCCTTTTGCAGATGGGTATACCCCGGCATGATGGTCTTAATTTCTTTTTTCGCCAAATCCGTCAGGGATTTCTTAAAGATCGACAGGAGTTCCAGGATCCGACGAATTTCATCTCGCAAGTATAGGCGCACATCAAGGGAAACCTGATCATTACGGCTCCGGCCGGTATGGAGCTTGCCACCTGCTTTACCGATACGGCTGATCAGGCTCTTTTCGATCGCCATATGGATATCTTCGTCATCAGGATTGAAGACAAAGCGCCCCGCTTCGATATCCTTGCCAATCATCTTTAAGCCGGAAAGAATGGCTTTTTCTTCCTTTTTTGTGATGATCTTCTGGGAAGCCAGCATTCTGGCATGGGCGATACTTCCTTCGATATCTTGACGGTAAAGTCGCCTGTCGAAATGAATCGACGCCGTAAAGGCTTCTACGTCCTTATCCGTGGGTTCTTGGAATCGTCCTCCCCAGGGTTTTTTTTGAGTCGTCATCGTTCGATTGAATGTATTTCTTATTTTGATTTTCGTCTGTCCGGTACCTGCCGCCTGCCTGACGCCACTCTTCTTNNAAATCTTCATGGTAGAGAGAATAGGGAGACTTCCGGCCCACCACAATGCTGTTCCCCTTGTAAAGCTTCATCCGGGCGGTTCCGGTAACATTTTCCTGAGATTCATCCATCATTTTTTGCAGAACCTTCATCTCCGGTGAATACCAGAAACCATTGTAAACAAGCTGAGAATACTTGGGGATCATTGCATCCCGGATCAGCATTACTTCCCGATCCATGGTAATCGATTCAACGGCACGGTGGGCAGCCCATAGAACGGTCCCTCCCGGTGTCTCATAAACCCCTCGAGATTTCATCCCGACAAAACGGTTCTCCACCATGTCCACCCGGCCGATACCGTTGGCACCGGCGATCTGATTGAGGTGATCCATTAATCTGGCGGGGCTCATTTTTTTCCCGTTTACAGCCACGGGGTTTCCGCACTCGAATTCAATTTCCACATAGGTGGCCTTATCGGGGGCAGCCTCGGGCGATACCGTCAAAACAAAAATGTCCTCCGGGGGTTCAGCCCAGGGATCTTCCAGAATACCGCCTTCATGTGAAATATGCAGCAGATTCCTGTCACTGCTGTACGGTTTCTCGCGTGTCACCAAAGGTACCGGAATATTGTATTTCTCGGCATAATCGAGCATGGATTTTCTGGAATCAAAAATCCAATTTTCATCTTTCCAGGCGGAGATGATCCTGATCGAAGGATCCAAAGCAATATAGGTCAGCTCAAACCGGACCTGATCATTACCCTTCCCCGTTGAGCCGTGGCAGACAGCATCCGCCCCTTCCATCCGGGCAATTTCAATCTGTCTTTTGGCAATCAGGGGCCTTGCCAGAGAGGTACCCATCAGGTAAGTCCCTTCATAGATCGCATTGGCTCTCAATGCCGGAAAAACGAAATCTCTGGCAAATTCTTCCCTCAGGTCATCAATATAGATCTTACTGGCACCGGTTTTGATGGCTTTTTTCTTCAAGCCGGTGAGCTCTTCCTTTTGACCGACATCCGCAGCGAAGGCAATGACTTCGCATCGATAGGTTTCAATCAGCCACTTGACAATCACGGATGTATCCAATCCTCCCGAATAGGCNNGACCGTCGATCACCTCCGCCGTAATCTCCTCATCTCTGTGCGCGGGAAGGCAATGCATTACAATAGCATCCTTCTTTGCAGATTCAAGCAGTTTTTTATTGACCTGATAGGTTTTGAATATTTTCGCTCTCTTTTCTTTTTCTGCTTCCTGTCCCATGCTGGCCCAGACATCCGTATAGATGACATCCGCATCGGCAACTGCCTCCTCGGGTTTGAGACAGAGCGTTACGCCTTTCTCCGCTTCTTGGATCGCTCTTTTCAAAATAAAGGGATCCGGCGCATAGTTTTCCGGACAGGCCAGAGCAAGGCGGAACGGAAGTCTTGCCGCTGCATTGAGCCAGGAATTGGCCACATTATTGCCATCACCGATATAGGCGATCTTCAGACCTTCATACGTTCCTTTCTTTTCCATGATGGTAAAAAGATCGCTCATAATCTGGCAGGGATGCAGCAGATCCGTTAAACCATTGATCACCGGGATGGTTGCATACCGGGCGAATTCTTCGACCGCTTCCTGTGCATAGGTTCGAATCATGATACCGTCCAGATATCTGGACATGATCCGTGCCGTATCGGGAATCGTCTCACCCCTTCCAATCTGGGTATCACGGCTACTGAGAAAAAGGGCAATCCCGCCCAATTGAAACATGCCTACTTCAAAGGAAATTCTCGTCCGTGTCGAGGATTTGTCAAATATCATCCCAAGCGTTTTTCCTTTCAGCGGCATATAGAATTCCCCCACCTTGAGCATCCTTTTCAATTTGGCCGCCTTGTCAAATATTATTTTGAAATCAGCACGGTCAAGATCATAAACACTTAACAGGTCTTTTTTCATGACTGTTTTAACACCTCATCCAATATATGGACCGCATGATCCACATCCGCTTCCGTGATGATCAACGGCGGCACGAATCGCAAGACATTACCAGCCCCGGATGTAATGACCAACATACCTCTCTCCATGCACTTCCTGACGATTTCAGCAGCATCCAATGTCAGTTCCACACCGATGATTAAGCCCTTTCCTCTGACTTCCCGGATAGGAGAATGTTTCTTTTGTAAATCGAACAGTATGTCGAGGAAATAAGACCCGATCCGCTTGCAATTCTCAAGGACACCTTCTTCTAAAAAACTCTCAAGGACGGCGACACACGCCGCCATGGCCAGCGGATTGCCGCCAAATGTGGACGCATGGTTACCCGGCTGAAAAGCAGCAGCGATCGCGTCTGTCGTCAACATGGCCCCCACGGGAAAGCCGTTTCCCAGGGCCTTGGCCAGCGTCATGATATCGGGCTTGACGCCGGATTGCTCATAAGCGAAAAGCGTCCCCGTGCGCCCGACGCCGACCTGTACTTCATCGAGCATCATCAGAATGCCGTGATGATCACAGATTTTCCGGACCCCCCGGAGATAACCGTCATCAGGGATTTTGACCCCGCCCTCGCCCTGGATTGGCTCCAGAAGAACGCCGCACGTCTTATCGGTAATGGCTGCCTCCAGGGCTGACAGATTATTAAAAGACACATATTTAAAACCTTCCGGCAGGGGGGCAAAACCGATCTGGAATTTTTCCTGGCCCGTCGCCGTAATCGTAGCCAGCGTCCGTCCATGGAAAGAATCCTTCATGGTAATCAGTTCATACTTGCCACCAAGCTGCTCATGGCCGTATTTCCGCGCCAGTTTGATGGCCGCTTCATTGGCCTCTGCACCGCTGTTGCAGAAGAAGACCTTTTCAGCAAAGGAGTGCTCGACCAGCAGCCTCGCAAAATGAATCTGAGGCTCAATATGATAGAGATTGGATACGTGCATGAGCGTTTCGGCTTGCTTTTGAATGGCTGCCACCACCTTTGGATGGGCGTGGCCGAGACTGCACACGGCGATACCGGCAGCCATATCCAGATATTTTTTTCCGTTGCTGTCCCAGACCCATGCCCCTGAACCCCGGACCAGAACAAGGGGAAACCGCTTGTACGTGTTCATGATGTACTTTCCGGAAAGGCTCATTATTTCTTCGGTTTTCATTTCATCGATTCNNAAAAAGGTCCAGAGGCAAGACGCGAAAATCCCGAGGAACGAGGCGTATCGTGACATACGCCACAGGGACGAAGGATAAATCGCAACACAGCCTATGGCCTTTTTGCGTCGCCGTTTTTTTTACAGGACGATTTCTGTTCCAATCCCGCTATCCGTAAACATTTCAAGGAGAATGGCATGCTTGAGCCGGCCGTCCACGATATGGGCCTTACGGACGCCCCCGCGCAGAGCTTTCAGACAGCACTTCACTTTGGGAAACATTCCCCCTTCCACAATTCCTTTTTCAATCATGCGAAGAGCTTCCTGATTACTCATGGTGTTGATCAACTTTTTATTTTCATCAAGGACTCCTTCCACATCGGTCAGGAGGATCATTTTTTCGGCTTTGAGTGCAGAAGCTACTTCACCGGCCACGATATCGGCATTGATATTGAAAGTTTCGCCACCCTCGCCGACGCCGGTAGGCGCAATGACCGGAATAAATCCCTCCTTTTCCAGGCACGTAATCAGTGTTGCATTA
The DNA here is from genome assembly GCA_003161855.1 of Syntrophaceae bacterium. Lineage (GTDB taxonomy): Bacteria > Desulfobacterota > Syntrophia > Syntrophales > Fen-1087 > Fen-1087. The sequence continues at coordinate 11,586 of PMNM01000153.1, forward strand.
ATCTTTTTGACTTTTCCCACCAGTCCAAGGTCTATGATCTCGGGTGGTGTATCCTTGGCCTTCTCTTCGCTTAGAAAATATTTTTCCGCCTCAATCAGGTTCCCGTCTTTGCCGCTAAGCCCTACCGCCTTACCGCCGTGACGGTTGATCAGACCGACGATTTCCTTGTTAATCAACCCTGCCAGCACCATTTCTACGATATTCATGGTTTCTTCATCGGTTACCCGCATGCCTTGAATGAACTTTGACTCTTTCCCGAATTTCTTCAGATAAGTCCCGATCTGAGGTCCACCGCCATGAACCACAACGGGATTGATGCCGATATACTTCATCATCAGTACGTCTCTGGCAAAGGACTCCTTCAGCTCGTCATCCTGCATGGCATGGCCGCCATATTTGATCACAATGGTTTTATTGTAAAATCGCTGGATATAGGGCAGCGCTTCTATCAGAATGTCAGCCCGTTCCATCGATTTTTTAATGTTGTCCATAGCATTTCTCCCATCAGGTCATTTCCATGGTCTCTGCGCNNCGCATCAATCACCACTTCTTTTTCCGTCATATCCGGAGCATCAAAAGAAATTTCATCCAGCAGCGTTTCCATAATGGTATAAAGACGACGGGCTCCGATGTTTTCCGTCTTTTCGTTGACCACTGTCGCCACCTCCGCAATCTCGGCAATGGCATTGTCCTGAAAGATGACCTTCACATCCTCGGTCGCCATCATTTCCACATACTGCCTGATCAGGGCGTTATGAGGTTCCGTCAGGATCCGGATAAATTCCTCTTTTCCCAAAGAATCCAGCTCAACACGGATGGGAAACCGCCCCTGCAACTCAGGAACCAGATCGGAAGGCTTTGAGGCGCTGAAGGCTCCGGCCGCAATAAAGAGAATGTGATCTGTTTTGACCATCCCATACCGGGTATTGACGTTTGATCCCTCCACAATCGGCAGGAGATCCCGCTGAACCCCTTCTCTGGATACGTCCGGTCCATGTGCTCCATTACTGCCCACAATTTTATCGATTTCATCCAGAAAAATGATGCCCGACTGTTCCACCCGCTCAATGGCGTTTTTCATGACCTTATCCATATCCACCAGCCGCTGCGCCTCTTCCTGAGTCAGAATCTCCAGCGCCTCAGGCACCTTGACTTTTCTCTCTTTTTTCTTCTGGGGGAAGATGTTCCCAAACATTTCTTTAATATTCAGGCCCATATCCTCCACACCGGAAGAAGAAAAGACTTCAATCATCGGGCCGGGGCGGATATCCTGGATCTCAACGGTCACAGAACGACTGCCTAATTTTCCTTCCCGAAGCAGGCGACGAATCTTCTCGCGGGTGGTGTCCTGCTGAAACATCTGATCGGTCTGATCCGTCTCCGTCGGCTTGTCTGAAAGCATATCTTCAACCTTTTTTTCTACAGGTTTTGGCGGGAGCAGGATATCCAGAAGCCGTTCCTCGGCCAGTTCAGCCGCTCGCGCCTTGACATTTTCCTGTTCCTCAGACTTAACCATGTTCACGGACAGTTCGACCAGATCACGGATCATCGATTCCACATCCCGTCCCACATAACCGACTTCCGTGAATTTGGACGCTTCAACTTTCAGAAAAGGAGAATTGTCCAGTTTTGCCAGTCTTCTGGCAATTTCGGTCTTGCCAACACCGGTGGGTCCGATCATGATAATGTTCTTCGGAGAGATCTCCTCAGCAAGTTCTTTGGCAACATTCTGTCGTCGCCAGCGATTGCGCAAAGCAATGGCCACTGCCCGCTTGGCATCACCTTGCCCAATAATATATTGATCCAGTTTTTCAACAATCTGTCTGGGTGTTAAATGATTTGACGGCATTCAACGGGACTCCTTGCTTATATCATCCACAGCTTGAACGGTATCCAGCTCTTCGATGGTGATACGGTCATTGGTATAAATACAGATTTCCGAGGCAATCCTTACGGCTTCTTCGGCAATTTCGGTTGCTGTTAATGAGGAATGTCTCACCAGNNTGCCTTAAGACCCGGTCGGTTCGCCAGTCTTTCGTCAGTTCCACGGCCGCCCTTAAAAGGTTGCCATTATACTGTTCAAGTTTCTGATCGAAACGATCAAAAAGGGTAAAGGCATCCGCCGTGGTCCCGGCAAAACCGACAACGACCTGATTGTGATACAACCGGCGAACCTTTCTGGCGCCATGCTTCATCACCGTGACATCGAACGTCACCTGACCGTCGCCGGCGACGGTTACCTTTCCTTTGTGCTTGACGGCAACAATTGTGGTTCCTCTTATCTTCATTCGTTACTATGTCCCCTTCTGGCCCTCGGATGCGCCTTATCGTAGACTTCCATCAGCCGGCTCACACTGACCGATGTGTATTTCTGTGTTGTGGACAGACTCTCGTGCCCTAAAAGCTCCTGGATGGACCGAAGATCAGCGCCTGCATCCATCAGGTGAGTTGCAAAGCTGTGTCTCAGCGCATGCGGGCTGATCTTGCGATTGATCCCGCTCAGGGTAACGGCCTTGTCGAGGATGCGCTCTACACTCCTGGAATTCACGCGTTTTCCCCTGCTTCCGAGAAAGAAAGGGTTGTCCTGACCCTGATCAGAATCACGGCACACCTCTGCTCTTTTTTCAAGGTATTGCTGCAGGGCAATTAACGCCGGTTGACCGACCGGAACAATCCGTTCCTTTTTGCCTTTTCCCCTGACCCTCATCAGGCCCTGAACAAAATCAATATCTCCAAGATTCAAACCTGTCAGTTCACTAAGCCGGATACCCGAGGAATAAAAGAGCTCCAAAATAGCGCGGTCTCTCCATCCTGGAAAATCCTGACTGAAATGGACTGCAAGGAGCGCCATGACTTCATCTACCGATAGAAAGGTAGGAATGTATTTCTCCGCTCGGGGCGCCTGCACCATGTCTGCCGGATTGATCTTGACCTTTCCTTCACGCAGCAGATAATTGAAAAATGTCCTCAGTGCAGCTACTTTTCGACCCAGGGTCACCTTCTTCACTTTTTTCCGGTAAAGGGACCCCAGAAAAGAGCGGATCATGAGATGATCGATCTGCAAAATCTTTTCATCATCGCCTCTTCCCGAGACATCGCTGTTTCCAAGAAAATCCCTGAACTGTCTCAAATCAATCAGATAGCTCTTTCGCGTATAAGGGGAGAGGTTTCGCTCGACGGCCAGGTGCGCTTCGAAATCTCTCATGGCCTGTTTCATATTCATTCCGCTTCATCGCTTTTTTGAAGTCGCAAAAAGGAATTGCCACGAAAGCACTAAAATATCAAGCATTTTTTATACTCTCGTGGCAATTTCAGCAGCCAGCCGGGCTGACTACATCTTGTATTTTCCAAACTCTTCCGGAGACAGGTTTTCCAGGAATTCCTTCAGTTTTTCATCTTTCAGCTTATCCAGATCGGTCACTTTCGTTCCAAAATCGATGGTTCTGGACTTTTCGATCACCTGATCATCCACAAAAATCTGTGCACTCGCTCTTAAAGCCAGGGCAATGGCATCACTGGGACGGGCGTCAATGATGAAGCTCTTGCCTTCCTTAGACAAATGAATATTGGCAAAGAAGGTGTTGTTCTTGAGATCACAGATTTCAATACTCGTGACTTCAACATTCAGAATTTTCAGGATATCATACATGAGGTCGTGGGTCATCGGCCTGGAGAAGTTGATTTTTTCCAACTCCGTCGCGATGGCGCTGGCCTCAAACAAACCGATCCAGATTGGAATCGCCTTTTTTTCCTGAAGATCCTTCAAGATGACAATGGGTGTATTGGTAATCGGATCTATGGTTAATCCACTCACCTTCATTTCTATGAGCATCGGTTCCACTCCTTTTAGATGTCGCCCCTGAGGGAATGCAAATAAGCTTTCGTAATCAGAACGGGGACAGTTTCTCCAATAAGATCTTTCCTCCCTCTGAAATTGACAATCTTATTGGATCGCGTTCTGCCGGTTATGTCGTGTTCGCTGTTCTTACTCGTTCCTTCAACCAGGATATCCTCGGTGTGTCCTTCCAACGTTTTGTTCCGTTCCAGGGTATGCTGCTCCTGAAGGTTCTGGAGATATTGAAGACGTTCCCGTTTAATCTCTTCCGGAACTTTACCGTCCAAACCGACAGCCGCTGTTCCTTCACGTTCTGAATACTTGAAAGAGAAGAGGTTGTCAAACCTGACTTTTCTCATCAAAGCGATGGTCGCTTCAAAACTTTCATCCGTTTCTCCGGGGAATCCAACAATCACATCCGAAGTGATACTGATATCCGGACGAATGTTTCTAAGTCTGTCCACTTTATCGAGATACTGCTCACGGTTATAACCGCGGTTCATCCGCTTCAGTATTTTATCCGAACCGGACTGAACCGGCAGGTGAATGTGCTCGCACAGGGCTTCAACATCGGCAAAACATTGCATCAAGTCATCGGACAAATCTTTCGGATGTGAAGTCGTGAATCTGATCCTTTCGATCCCTTTTACCTGACCGATCATCCGAAGTAAAAGAGAAAATGGAGTGCGACCGCTGTTGGCCTGTCCATAAGAATTGACGTTCTGCCCCAGCAACGTTACTTCTTTGATACCATAATCGGCAAGCTTTCTGACTTCCTCCACGATATCCCGAATGGGACGGCTCTCTTCCGGGCCGCGCAGATAGGGGACCACACAGTAGGAACAGTAATTGTTGCAGCCCTGCATGATGGTCACATAGGCGCTGANNCATGGCCAGAATCAGATCCGGATTGCTTTCCTTCAGCATCCTGAATCTGCCGAGTTGACTGTAGACCTTCTGGGCCGCTTTCTCCCGTATGCTGCAGGTATTGACGATGATCAAATCGGCGCAGCGGACATCGCTTGTTGTTTCATACCCGGCCTTCAGCAACAAGGTCACGATTTTTTCAGAATCGTTGACATTCATTTGACAGCCAAATGTTTGAATATAAAGGTATTTTTTATTCAATCGGTCCTATTCCAAAATGACTTGAAATCTCCAAGACCCATTATTATAAGGAAAATGGATAGTCAACAAATATTTAAAAAATCGCTCAAGGCGGAAGGAAGCCTTTTGCTTCACTGATATTTTATGTTATGATGGATACACCGTGATAAACTGGAGGAAGCAAAGGATGATTCATCATGGAGACAAAGCCGGCTGGGTTGAAGGCATCATCAAGGATTTTATCCGCCGTTCTCCTGAAAATTCGCTGAAAAACGAGGAAAACGAGCCGGCCTGGGCTGAGCCGCTTATCGGCTTTTCAAGCGGTAACGATTCTCTATATGAGAGATTCAAAGACGATATTGGTGATTTCTACTGGGTGCCCCCGGAGATATTCAAGGAGGCATTTCATGTTGAACCTCAGAGTTTGACGGTCATCAGTTGGATTTTACCGCAAACAGAAGCCACCAAGCGGGATAACCGCAAAGAAAAAGCCTATCCTTCCGAGCGATGGTCCCGATCACGAAACTTCGGGGAACAGGCCAATGTGGCTCTGGCACGCCATGTCGCTGAGTCGCTTCAACAGGCCGGCTACCGCGCACTCGTCCCGACCCTCTCCCCGAACTGGAAATGGCAGACCTCGGAGCGCTACGGGTTTGCCTCCAACTGGTCGGAGCGACATGCGGCTTATGCGGCAGGTCTCGGTACTTTCAGTCTCTGTGATGGGCTCATCACCCCGAAAGGAAAGGCTATGCGCTGCGGTTCCGTCATCGCCGATATCCGGATCACTCCTACCCCCCGGCCCTATGAGGATCACCGTGCTTACTGCCTCTTTTATTCCAAAGGCAAATGCAAAAAATGCATCGCCCGCTGTCCAGCCGGTGCCCTCAGCGAAGCCGGACACGACAAGCTCAAATGCCGGAATTTTCTCTTTGACGTTGTCGCGGATTACGCGAAAGCCCGTTTTGGACTTACCAGTTATGGGTGTGGGTTGTGCCAGACCGGGATTCCATGCGAATCCGGAATCCCGACGGAACGATCCTTAAAAGATTTTTGAGACGAGGTCCTTCCTATGAAAGTAGGAATTCAATCAAAATTATCGGTTTTGATCGCTTTCAGGCGTTTCATGGTTTGTTTATACTGTTCAACAATTTCTTGAACAATCTCTCCAGCCGGTTTAATCTCCTTCAGCGCACCGACTACCTGGCCGATCTGGATTTCTCCCTCCGCCAGATTCCCGTCAAACATGCCCAGCTTGGTCCGTTGTTCACCAATCAGATTTAGTAACTCCTCTTCGGCCGCTCCTTTGGCTTCCGCGGCAAGAATCGTTTTGGCCCAATCGTTGACGATCACGCGGGCGGGAATGAGTTTGCGCAGGATCAGAAAAGTGTCCGTTGGTGAGGCAGCAATCATTGCCTTCTTGAAGTTTTCATGAGCGCTGGATTCTACGGTTGCCGCAAAGCGGGTTCCGATCTGCACTCCTTCCGCGCCCATCGCTATGGCCGCCGCCATACCGCGGCCGTCATAGATGCCACCCGCCGCAATCACGGGAACCTTCACTGCATCGACAGCCTGGGGCACCAGCACCATCGTCGTCAGCTCTTCCCGGCCATTGTGGCCGCCGGCTTCGAAACCCTCCACCACCACGGCATCGAC
>PMNM01000090.1 GCA_003161855.1 Syntrophaceae bacterium
ACGATCTATTCAAAAAACTAACTTCTGGAGGAATGACCGTGAAAAAGCGGATCCTGATCGGTGTTTTTCTCGCCCTCTTCATCGGCGTCGGTCTCTTTGTCTATTTCGGACAGCAGAAAACGCAGAAGGATGAACTCTACTATTCCGGCACCATTGAAGCAACGCAGGCCAACCTGGCCTTTCAGGTCTCCGGCCGCGTCCTGACCGTGTTTGCGAAGGAAGGACAGGCCGTGACCAAAGATCAGATCCTTGCCGAGCTCGATCGTTCCGAATTTCAGTCCCGGATCGAACAGGCAAAAGCCAATCTTGATAAAGCCATGCAAAACCAGCAGCAACTGGAAACGATGCTGGATATCTATAAGAAAACGCTTCCGGCAGAAGTGGCCAGGGCCGATGCCGGTGCGGCCTCCACCCGTTATACCCTGGAGGATGCCCGGAAAAACAACCAGCGCTATGATCAGCTTTTCAGGAAGGGCGTCGTGTCGGAAAAAGAAAAGGACCTGATGAAGCTCAACTACGACACCGCCGCCAGCCGGCTCGCCGAGGGGGAAGCGCTCCTCAATTCGGCCCGGAGCAATCTGAAGAGAATTGATGCAACCCGCCAGGACATTGCCGCCGCGCGCTCGCAGGTGCAAGCGGCCAAAGCAGCCCTGGATCAGGCGGACATTCAGATGGGATACACGCAACTGAAAGCGCCGATCAGCGGCATCATTACCAGCCGCAACGTCGAACCCGGGGAGGTGGTGTCTCCGGGCCGGGAGGTGCTGACCCTTGCGGACCTTTCCGTGGTGGATCTGAAAATTTTCGTGGATGAGACGGCCATCGGCAAGGTCAAACCCGGACAAAAAGTTGAGATCAAGGTGGACACCTTCCCCAAGAAGGTCTATGCGGGAACCGTCTCATTCATCTCTCCGGAAGGCGAGTTTACCCCGAAGATCATCCAGACCAAAAAGGAGCGGGTGAAGCTGGTCTACCTGGTCAAGGTTTCCATTTCCAACCCGGGTTTTGAATTAAAGTCAGGGATGCCCGCCGATGCCTGGTTACGATAGACCTTTCGTTCAGGTCAACAAGGTCTCCATGAACTTCGGTCTGGTTGAAGCCGTCCGGCAGGTCTCCTTTGACGTCACACAGGGAACCATCTTCGGCCTCGTGGGCTCCGACGGCGCAGGCAAATCCACCCTGCTGCGGATGATCGCCACGATGATCAAACCGGCCTCGGGAACGATCCTTATCGACGGCCTCGATGCGGTTTCCGAAAAAAAGCAGGTCAAGAAACGAATCGGCTATATGCCTCAGCGCTTCGGTCTTTATCAGGACCTGACGGTCAATGAAAACATCGATTTTTTCATGGATATCTACGGCATCCGCGGTGTCGAGAGAAAGAAGCGGAAGGAACGGTATCTCGGCTTTTCCAACCTTTTGCCTTTTCTGGACCGCCAGGCGGGCAACCTGTCCGGCGGGATGAAGCAGAAGCTGGGACTGGCCTGTGTCCTGGTCCATGAACCGCAGATGCTTATTCTTGACGAACCCACCAACGGTGTGGACCCCGTCTCCCGGATGGAATTCTGGGACATCCTGAACCAGATGCGCCAGAACGGCATGACCATCCTCGTTTCCACGGCCTATCTTGACGAAGGAGAAAAATGTGACAGCGTCGGACTGATGCACCGGTCTCAACTGCTGGTCAAGGCTCCTCCGGCAGAGATCCGGTCGAACTTCGCGAGCCTGGAAGAGGCCATCATTGCCCGCATTCAGGAGATCGATAAGGAACTGGTCGATGACACCTTCAAACGATGACGTCATCCGGGTTAACGAACTGGAGAAACGGTTCGGCCTTTTTGTCGCCGTCGACAAGATTTCCTTTTCCGTGAAGAAAGGGGAAATTTTCGGTTTCCTGGGCTCCAACGGCTCCGGCAAATCCACCACCATCCGCATGCTTTGCGGGATCATTACCCCGACTTCCGGTCAGGGGGTCGTCGCCGGCCACGATATTTTTAAAGAATCCGAGGCGATCAAGCAGTCCATCGGCTACATGTCCCAGAAGTTTTCCCTGTACGAAGATCTGAATCCTTATGAAAACCTGCGATTCTATCTTGGCATTTACACGGTGCCGCAGGAACAGTGGGAAGAGAGGATTACCTGGGTGCTGAATATGACCCAGCTCCAGGACGTCCGCCACCGGCAGACCCGTGAACTGCCGCCTGGTTGGCGGCAGCGGCTGGCCCTGGGCTGCGCGCTCCTCCACCGGCCGGATATCCTCTTTCTGGATGAACCCACCTCCGGGGTCGATCCCATTACCCGGCGGAACTTCTGGCGCTTTATCGGCCAACTGGCCACGGAAGGAATCACCGTGTTTGTCACCACGCATTATATGGACGAGGCCCGCCACTGCGGTCGGATCGTCATGATCAACGAGGGGAAAATCGTGGCAACGGGAAGCCCGGCGGAAATCATCCACCAGGCCTGCCCCGAAAATCCGGATGCCGACCTGAACGATGCCTTCGTCACCCTCATGACCGGAAAGACCTGTTAGGAATGCTGATTGAAAGGCAGAGGACGCTAAATCCTTGAATCTGAGAAAAATTCAGGCCATTACGCGCAAGGAGATTTATCATCTGATCCGGGATGTACGCAGCCTTTATCTGGCCTTCGCGATCCCGCTGCTGCTCATCCTGCTGTTCGGCTATGCGCTGAGCCTCGACGTGGACAACATCCCAACCGTGGTGGTGGATCAGGACAAAACCGACTTCAGCCGCGATTTCATCCGCCATCTGGACTCCTCGTCCTATTTTACTGTGATCGCCCATCTGCCCGACAGCAGGGCCGTCACGGAATATCTGGACCACAGCCGGGCGACGCTTGCGGTCATTATTCCCCCGAAATGGACGGAACAGATCCGGGCGGACCGGGAGGCGCCCCTTCAGGTGCTCCTGGATGGCAGTGATCCGAATTTCTCCAGCATCACCCGGGGATATATCACCGCTTTCATCGACCGGTACAACCAGAAAATGCTGGTTGACTTTCTCAATCGCCAGGTCCTGGAAAAAATCAAGGCGCCGGTGGAAGGGCGCATCCGCGTCTGGTTCAACGAGGATCTGGAGAGCCGGAATTTCATCATCCCCGGCATCGTGGCCATCATCATCATGATCGTCGGCGCCATGATGACCTCGCTGGTCGTCGCCCGGGAATATGAAAACGGCACCATGGAGACGATCCTGTCGCTGCCCATTACCGGCAATGAATTCCTGATCGGCAAGGCAATCCCCTACTTTTTCATTGCCCTTACGGACGTGCTGATCGCCGTGCTCATGGGACAGATCCTTTTTGGTGTCGTGATGAAGGCCGGTTTCTGGCTCATGATTCTGGCCTCGTCCCTCTATATCTTTGTNNCTTGCCGTGTTGATCACCTACCTCCCTTCCCTGCTCCTGTCCAATTTTGTTTTTCCGGTGGTCAACATGCCCAAGGCGCTGCAACTGTTGACCAGCATCGTGCCGGCGACCTATTACATCGATATCCTGAACGGCATTTATCTCAAAAATCTCACCCTGACCCAGATGTGGCCGAGTTATCTTGTCCTGACAGGGATGTTTCTGCTCCTGGCGACACTGAATTTCATCGCCTTGAAAAGGGAGGGACTCTGAAATGAACTGGCTCAGGATTCGCGAACTGGTGCGCAAAGAATTCATTCAACTCTTCCGGGATAAAAAAAACCGGCCTCTCCTGATCATCGCGCCGATCGTCATGCTTCTAATTTTCGGTTACGTGGTCAACTACGACATCAAGGATATCCGCGTGGCCTTTCTCGACCAGTCCCGCACACGGGAAAGCCGTATGCTCATGGACGCCTTCCGCGCCAACAATATTTTCAGAATCACAAATCTTGCCGATGACCCGCAGGAACTGGATCAGCTTCTGCTCAAGGGAAAAGTGGATCTGGCTGTCAAAGTGAGTCCCGATTTCAGCGAAAAAATCCGGAAAGGGGATACGGCCGAAATCCAGGTCCTGGCCGACGGCAGCATGAGCAACATGGCCTCCGTCCGGATCGCCTATACAGTCTCCGTCCTGGACCGATTGAACCGCCAGCTCCTCCGGGAGCTCTATCCGCAGCGCATGGATTATGGCAGGATCGATGCCCGGATCCGGACCTGGTACAATCCGAATCTTGACAGCCAGAATTTTTTTGTCCCCGGCATCGTGGCCTTTCTGGTTATGCTGATCTCACTCTTGTTTACTTCGATGGCCATCATCAAGGAAAAAGAGGCAGGCACCATGGAACAATTAATTGTAACCCCCCTGAGACCAATTGAACTCATTGTGGGCAAGACCATCCCCTATATTCTCATCTCTCTGGTCCAGATGGTTGTCGTCACCGTCCTGGCGATTTACTGGTTTGAAGTTCCCCTGGCCGGCAGTATGGCATTGCTCTTCTTTGCCGCCTGTCTGTTCCTGCTGAGCACGCTGGGGATCGGACTCTTCATTTCCACCATTTCCTCGACACAGCAGCAGGCCATGATGACCACCTTTTTCTTCATCGTGCCCTTTTTCATGCTCAGCGGCTTCGTCTTCCCGATTGCCAATATGCCGGAAGTGGTTCAATGGTTGACTTATCTGAACCCTTTAAGGTATTTTCTGGTCATCATCCGGGGCATTTTCCTCAAGGGGGTCGGCATGAACGTGCTCTGGCCCCAATATGTATTCCTGACTGTCCTCGGTCTGATTGTTTTTGCCGGAGCCATCGGAAGATTCCGAAAGCGGATGGATTAAAAAGAAATTTTCTGGTATGTCCCAAGTCCGGGAGGCCCATCATGCTGAAAATCATTCAAGATGAACAGGCCATCAAAAGGTATCAGCAGCAGTTTATAAAAAGTTTCAAGCCCTTTGCGGATGAAAAGATCCTCGTTTACCTCGGTCATCCGGGAGCCAGTGTCAAAGCCAGGGTGCTCTGGTCCGGCCGTCTCGGAATATGGTTCGTCTCCAAAAAAACGGAAGAGGGCCGTTACTGGAACGCCTTCGGCACCGGAAAACCGAAAACCAACGCCACCATTCCGATCACTTGTGAAATCAATTTTCCTGTTCAGGGCATTGACCGGCGGATGGGCGGCGCCCTGGCCAAAGATTCTTCCGGTCGGGTTTTCGTCGTCCATCGCGGCAAGCTCGGCGGCGGCAAGAAAGGGATCGGCAAGTCTCTCTTTGCCGACCATTACCGGGGGGTCTGGGATGTCATGGAGGACGGCGATGTTGAAACCACCGTCGCTGTGATCGGTGCTTTGCAGTCTCCCCGCCTGGTCCGGCAGGCGACCCAATTTATCCATAAGGTCGATAAAATAAAAGAACTGGCCTCATCGCGGTCATCGCAACTGGAAATGGCCTTTGAGGAGATTGAATTCCGGGAAGCCCTGGTGGGGGAACGGTACTGCGACCTTGAGAAGGATAAGGGCACCGAGTGTGACCACGGTTTGATCGTCGGGGATTTATCGGACTATCTGAAGCATCAGGGGTTCAGGGTCGGAAATGACGGCTCCCATGACCTTTTCATTGCCAATGCCCAGGGTGACATCACGACCGTTTTTCAGGTTAAAACCAGCAGCGCTCCGGCAAGCTTGCATTCCGGGGCAACCCGGTTGTTGCTGAACAGTCTCAGGCTGTTTCAACCGCCTCGTCTGATTCTGGTCATTCCTGAAAAACCTGAACCGGCTGTTGAAGAAAAGTTGAAAAAGCTCCATATCGACATCGTCACTTACGAATGGAATAAGGACCAGGCCTCATTTCCGGGACTCAAACCGCTACTCGCCCCTGAAAAACGGGTAGACCCTGCATGACGGAAAAATTGAAAAAGGTGACTCTATACACCGACGGCGGATCCCTCGGAAATCCCGGCCCCGGCGGCTACGGNNGGCATTCGCGCCCTCAAGGGCCGCTGCGCCGTCACCCTTTACACGGATTCCCAGTATCTGGCGAACGCCATGACAAACGGATGGGCGAAACGCTGGCAGGCCAACGGCTGGAAACGGAACAAAACCGACAAAGCGCTCAACCCTGATCTCTGGCAGCAATTGCTCGATCTGAGCGATCAGCATGCCGTTACGTTTGCATGGGTGCGGGGACACGCGGGAACTGTGGAAAACGAGCGCTGTGATCAATTGTCACGGCAGGCAGCCGGAAAACCTGATCTGCCGGTGGACACCGCCTACGAAGCAAATATCAGAGCACCTCAGAATAAAAAATGATCAAGACGGAGGACCATCCATATGACTCTAATCGATCCGAGCCTTCCTCCGTGCGGTGAAAGGATTTGATTTCGACCTCATGTGTGAGATTAAGGATAAGGAAAAAAGCGCCCTCCGGGTTGCTTCAATTCTCAAGAAAATCAGGTCATAATCCCCTCATAATTTTTTGTCAAAAATTGATTGACAAGTCAATCAAGCGCTGTTAGTAAGGCAGCCATGGACAAAATGAACCGGGAAAAAGTCATTATTGATGCCGCACTGAAGGTCTTCAGTACCAAGGGCTACGCCAGCACCCGCATGGCAGACATCGCCAGAGAGGCCGACATGTCTTATGGACTGGTGTACCACTATTTTGAAAACAAGGAAAAACTTTTTGACGCCATTGTGGAAAACTGGTGGACCGGTTTCTACGACGAACTGGAAATGCTGAAAAAGAGCGACATGTCCACGGAAGAAAAGCTGGTGGAGATCATCCGCTATATCCTTAAGGTCTATGAAAACAAACCCAATCAGATTTCCATTTTCGTCACCGAGGTNNCTTTTTTCTCTCTGCCAGGACATTATGTCAGAGGGACAGCAGAATGGATTTCTCCGGAAGGATATCCAGGCCAATTATCTGACCTACCTTTTTCTCGGTTCTATCGACACCTTCCTGTCCGTCCTGATCCTCGGAAATGAAAAGATTACTGCGGCAAGGCAGAAACGTTTTACCGACGGCATTACAAACGTATTCATGCATGGCGCTGTGGTGAGATAGGCATAGGATTTCGTGATGACTTTGAAGGGACAGTTACACACCCATACCACATTCTCCGACGGTACGCTGACCCCCCAGGAGGTTGCCGACATATACGCCGCCCTGGGTTTTGATTTTCTTGCCTTCACGGATCACGATCATCTCCTGAAACCCGCCTACACCAGGATGATCCAGCAGATTAAATCAGACCTCATCCTCTTTTACGGAGTGGAACTGACCGTCCACTGCAGCAAGGGATACGTGCACGTCAGCCGGATCGAAGGTGACAGCGATGTCCTCCACATTTTCAATCATCCGGCGGATTATGACCTCACCATCAAAGAAACCACCGACTGCATAAAGGAAGTCGCCGGCCGTCATCCCCTCGATGCCGTGGAAGTCACGCATCACGGCTTTTACACCCCCCAGTTCGACATTGCCGGGATCCCCTATCCCAAGGTGGCCGCAGACGATTCCCATGACCGGTTGGCCTGCGGGCGAGGCTGGGTCGAAGTAGACGGCGACAGAAACCGGGATGCCATTATCTCCGCCATCCGCACGGGGGCATTCCGGAACTGCTATGCAGGGGACATTCACAAAAGAAAACCGTCCGGCTTACATCGGATGCAACTGGCTTAGTTTGTCATCACGGCTTCAACATAACTGAAATCTGATTTCGCCAGGAGCGAATCAAAAAAATTTGCAACCCTTCTCCAGGCGGTAAAATGCCCGTAAGAGCAAACGTCTGAGCGCGCTGCGCGAATTGTTCCCCTTGCAGCGCAGCAAGCGTCAGAAGGGTCGAAAGAAAATTTTGAGCTCTGCAAAAAACAGATTTCAAAACCCGATTGGACGTAAACGCTGAAAGGAAGGAGATGTTTATGGCTGGGAAAAAAGTGGCGATCTGCGCTGTCGCCCAACACAAGAACGAACCTGACCTCTGGTACAAACGGTTTCAGGGGATGCTCCTGGATGTGCTGGAAGACCTGCAGGCCCAGACGGGATTCGACTTTAATGAAGATACCGGCGTCAATACCATTGTCAGTTGCTCCGACGATTTCTTCGACGCCCGGACGATTTCCGACAACGGCGTCACCGATGTCCTGGGAGGCCATTACCGGGCCGAGGAAAAAATGGCGCAGGAAGGGCTGAATGCTGTCGGTTATGCCCTGGCCGTTATTCTGTCCGGCCATAGCGATCTTGTCCTCGTAATGGGCCACTGCAAGGAATCCCAGTCGGAAAGCCGCAACATGATTTCCAACCTGGGGTTTGATCCCTTTTACGGCCGGTCTGTCGGACTGGATTATATGAATGCAGCGGCGCTGCAGGCGAGAGCCTACATGACGAAGGCGGGCATCACCGACGAACACCTGGCCCGCATCGTTGTGAGGGCCCGGCAGTGGGCCGCCAGGAATCCCTATGCCAATGCCCGGGAAATCCTCGAGGAAGGCAGGGTCATGGCCTCCCCGATGGTCTGCGACCCCATCCGGCAGCTTCATGTCTATCCCGTCTCGGATGGAGCGGTGGGCATGCTCCTCGCATCGGAGGAGCGGGCGAAGGAATTCACCGACAAGCCCGTCTGGATTACCGGCTTCGCCAACTGTATGGACAGTTATTTTCTGGGCGACCGGGATCTGACCGGCAACGTCGCCCTGAAAAAAGCTGCGGAACGCGCCTACCGGAAAGCGGGCATCAAAAATCCCAGAAAAGCGATTGATGTGGTCGAAGTCATGGACGCTTATGCCTATCAGCAGCCCCTGTGGATGGAAGGCCTGGGATTCTGCGAAGAGGGACAGGGCGGCCGGTTCATTGAGGAAGGCGGCCCCGGCAAATACAAAGTGAATCTCTCCGGCGGTATGCTGGCGGGTAATCCGGTGATCATTTCCGGACTGTACCGGGCTGCGGAAGCCGCGCTCCAGCTCCGGGGTGAGGCGGGGGACCGGCAGGCGCCTGATGTCAAGAGCGCTGTTGCACATTCCACAACCGGAGCAGCCGGACAGTTCCACTCCGTTTTAATTCTTGAGGCGTAAGGAGATCAGACGATGAAGAAGCACAAAAAGAACCGGAACGTCGCGATTATCGGCATCGGCCAGACCAGCCTGTCCTCTCATAAGGAAGATCAGAACCAGGTGGAAATGGTTCAGGAGGCGGTCATAAACGCCCTGCAGGATGCCCATCTCACGATTGATGATATTGACTGTATCGTCCATGGCAACATGGAACTCTTCGAGATGCAATTCGCCCCGGATCTCTGGCATTCGCTGGGCACCGGCGCTTATGGCAAAGATGAATACCGGATTACCACCGGCGGGACGACAGGGATGACCCTGGTCTGCGCCGCCGACAACCTTGTGGCGTCCGGGCTCTACGACACGGTCCTGGCCATCGGTCTGGAAAAACTCCAGGAAGGCAACACCACCGGCGGCATCACCAACATGGCCGATCCGCTGTGGTTCCGCAATCTGCAGACCGGCGCCCTGACCGGTACGACCGCCGCGGAAATGATCAATGAATTCGGTGAAGAAAGGGCCAAGCGGGCCGCCATGAAATACCGGATTATGATGGACAAGCACGCCGTTCTCAATCCCCGCGCACACCGGCGCTTCGGCCTGGAATATGAGCAGGCGGAAGATTTGATGGCCAACTCCCCCCAGTTGGTGGGGGAACTCCGGCTGATTCACATGTGCTCCCAGTCCGACGGAGCCTGCGCCATGATTTTCACCTCCGAGAAAAAGGCCGGGAAAGGAACCGGCAAACCACCCGTCTGGATTCGCGACCATATCCAGGGCCATCGTGAAGAAACAATCCCCAATCTCTTCGGCGCGGTCAAACCGGAGATGACCCACCACTATTGCGCCCGGAAACTCTATGAGCGCAACGGGATCACCGACCCGGTGGCATATTTTGATGTCTTCGAAATGTACGATCCCTCCGCCTGGTGGGCTATGGACTGGCTCCGGGAGTTCTTCCTGCTGAAAGGGGATGAACACATCAAAATGCTGGAGCGGGGCGATTTTGATCTGGATGGGAAAATTCCCATCAACCCCTCCGGTGGGGTGATCGCCAGTAATCCCATCGGCGCCACGGCCATGCTGAGACCAGCGGAAGCAGCCCTGCAGATCCGCGGAGACGCAGGACCGCATCAAATCAAAAAAGAGGTGAGACACGCGCTGGCTTCCGGCTTTGGGGGTACATTCTGGACGGCCCTCATGATTCTCGAAAAAGATCTTAACTGGTAGGAGGTTGAAAAATGGCTGAATATTTTGGAGCAACTGTTGCGGATATTTTCAATACCATGCCTGAGCGCTTCAAGCCCGAAGAGGCGAAGGACGTGGATATTGTCATTGGATATGAGGCAACCGGCGAGGGAGGCGGCAAGTGGACGGCGACCATTAAGCATGGAACCCTGAAAGTGGAAAAGGTCGAAGAGCTCAAAGGATGCAAGACCACCATTCATGCCGACGCGGAAATTTTTGTTGGCGTGACCCTGGGAAAAATCACGGCCATCGATGCCCTGACCTCCCAGAAGCTCCGGGTTGTCGGGGACGCCAGACTGCTGATGACCCTTCTGCCGAAGATCTTCGTTCCCTTTACGGTAACACCCAGGAAAAAGGCGGTCAGTGCCCGGGCCATCCTGGCGACTGTGGAATCCCGCTTTCGTCCGGAAAAGGCCGAAGGCGTCACCATGAACATCGGCTATGATCTGACCGGTGAGAACGGCGGTCAATGGACCCTGATGATTAAAGACGGGCGATGTACCGTCCGTGAAGGGTTTGCGGAAGACCTGGCCGTCAAACTGATCATGGATGCAGACGTCTACGCCGGCATGATGCTGGGCACCATCGACGGCGCTTCAGCTTTCACCTCCGGTCAGGTCAGGATCGAAGGGGATATGATGGCGGCAGCGGCTACCACCAAGTTCTTCCACAAATATGTGGACCCCAACGCCGCGGAAGCGGAGGAGCTGATCTGCCTGCGGGTGACCAATTCCATCGATCAGCGTTTCGCCTCCGGTCCCGTCATGGGCCGGTGGTTCGCCGGACTCAAGGAGAAGAAGTTCATGGCGAACAAATGTCCGGAGTGCGGCCGGACCCAGATCCCGCCCCGGGAAATCTGCGCCATCTGCCGGGTTCGCGTCCATGAGTTTGTGGAATTGGGACCGAAGGGAACGGTGACGAATTTCGACATCGTCTATTTTGCCAGTCCCGATCCGCTGACCGGTGCGGTCCGCGACACGCCTTACACCCCCATCTACGTTGTGCTGGACGGTGCCAGTGAACAGGACGCCTTTGCCTTTGAACTGAAAAAGGAGGATATTGACCGGATCAAGGTGGGTGCAAAGGTTCGACCGGTCTGGGCGGACAAACCCACCGGGAGCTTCCGGGACGTTCTCTACTTTGAACTGGACAGATGAAGAGAGGAGATACAGGATATGACCTGCAAACATGAAGATACACGAAACTGCTTTGTACTGGAAGGAAAAATGGCCCTTCCGAATCAATACTTTGCCGGACGGCTCGGATCGAAGTTCATCATCGCCCTGAGGGACAAAAAAAAGATCATGGGGGTCCGCTGCCAGAAATGCAGCAAGACCTTTATTCCCCCAAGAGAATACTGTGAGCAGTGCTGGTCGAAGATTGCCGAGAACTGGGTGGATCTGGGCTCTGAAGGAGAGCTGGTCAACTTTACCGTCATCCGCTACAACGACAAGCATCTGCCAAAGAAAGCCCCTTACGTCCTCGGCCAGATCAAACTGACCGGCGCCGATACCCCTCTGACGCATGTCATCCAGGGGATCGATCCCAAGGATGTGCATGTGGGTATGAAGGTGAAGGCGGTCTTTGCGGAAAAGACTACGAACACCATCATGGATCTGGATCATTTCGAACCTGTATAGGAATGATTGTTCGATAATTGACAAACAATTAAGGAGGACATTATGGCAAAAGATTCGAATTCCGTGATTATCTGCGCGGCACTGACCGGGGCGGCTACCATGAAAAACAACAATCCCAGCGTGCCTTATACCATCCAGGAATTTGCCGAAGAGGCCTATAAGTGCCGACAGGCCGGGGCGGCGATGGTTCATGTCCATGCCCGGATGGAGGATGGTCAGCCGACCCACGAAATCGACCGAATTCAGGCGGTCTATGATGCAATCAAGCAGAAGAGCCCGGACCTTCTCGTCTGCTTAAGCTCCGCTGTGGGCATCTTCAAGACGCCGGAACAGCGCCTGGCCCAGATTATCGCCGTCAAACCGGAAATGGCCTCGTATAATACCAACAGCATGAACTTCAGCATCATCGACCGGAATACCGGTATGATCTTCTTCGATTATCTTTTCGACAACACCTTCACCATGCTCCAGGATTTCGGCAAAGCCTTTGAAGAAAACAAGGTCAAACCGGAGATCGAGTGCTATGACGTGAGCGGGATTGACAATACCATGATCATTGCCAAACAGGGGTTCTTCACCGAACCGATGAATTTCAACTTTGTCTGGGGCGTTACCGGCGGCCAGCGGTTCCGTCCCGAGATGATGATTGCCATGAAAAACGCCCTGCCGCCCGGAGCCAATTTCACTACCTGCGCCGTCGGCGTGGAGCAGTTCCCCGCCAATATGCTGTCCTGCCTTCTGGGCGGCCATATGCGCGTTGGGATGGAGGACAATACCCGGATGCCCAACGGCGAGCTGGCCAAGGGAAGTTACGAACAGGTGGAATGGTGCGTGAAAGTGGCGGCCGCTCTGGGCCGGGAACCGGCAGCGCCATCTGAACCCAGAGAAATCATGGGGATCCGCAAGAAATCGTAAGGGAGAAAGCCATGGATTTTTCATTTACCGATGAACAGCGCATGTTCAGAGAAACCGTATATCGCTTCGCCAGGGAGGAGATCGCACCGCTCTGTGAAGAAGCAGACCTGAAAAGCGAATTCAGTTTTGATATCTGGAAAAAAATGGGGGAGATGGGACTGCTGGGACTGCCCGTCCCCGAACAGTACGGTGGCCAGGGGGCCGATTTTGTAACCTGCTGTCTGGCAGGTGAAGCGGTCGGTCATGCCGGTGTCGACGGCGGCCACACCCTGGCCTGGGGGGCGCACACCTACCTCTGCGCCGCCAACATCATGCAACATGGCACGGAAGCGCAGAAAAAGAAATATCTCCCGAAACTGGCTACCGGTGAATGGATCGGCTGCATGGGACTGACCGAACCGGGCTGCGGATCGGACGCCGCCGCCATGACGACAACCGCCGTCAGAAAAGGAGATAAGTATATTCTGAACGGTGCAAAGATGTTTATCACCAACGCCCCCCTGTCACAGGTTTTTGTCGTCTTCGCCACCCTGGATAAAACACAGAGACACAAGGGCATTACCACCTTCATCGTTGAAAAGGACTTTCCCGGCATCTCCACGGGAAAACCATTGCACAAAATGGGCTGCCGGTGTTCCGTCACCTCTGAAGTCTTTTTTGAAGACTGCGAAGTTCCCGTGGAAAACTGTCTCGGCGGGGAAGGTCTGGGTTGGTTGATCGCCCTGGGGGGTGTCGAATGGGACCGCAGCACTCTCCTGGCACCCTTTGTCGGAGGCGGCATCTTCATGCTGGAAAACTGCGCCCGTTACGCCAACCAGCGCTGGGCCTTCAACCGGCCGATCCGCGAATTCCAGTCGATCCAGAACCGGATCGCCGATATGAAAGTCTATCTGGAGGCCTCCAAGCTCGCCGTCTACCGGGTGGCCGCTTCCAAGGACAACGGTATGGCTCTGAACCCCTTATATGCCGGGGTGAGCAAAGTGTACATGGGCGACAAGGGTTTCGAGATGTCTTCTGCCGCCGTTGATCTCTTCGGCGGTTACGGCTACATCCATGAGTACCCCGTGGAACGCAATATGCGGGATGCAAAACTGGGGCAACTGGGTGGCGGCACATCGGATATCATGCGGATGATCGTTGCCAGGATCATGATGATGTAAAGGGAGGAGGCACCGATGAACTTTGAACTGAATGAGACGCAAAAAAATCTACAGAAAACGATGGCCGCCTTCTGTCAGACGGAGATTCTGCCCGATGCCGCCACACTGGATGAAAGTCCGAAAGATCAGGCCATGGCCGCGCTCAGGACCAACCTGAAAAAACTGGGCAACGCCGGTTATCTGAACCTTCTCCTGGAAAATGATTTGATCAGCCAGGGTGTGGCCGGTGAGGAAGTGGCCAGAGCCTGTCCGGCCACGTTTCTCTCTGCCATGTCCACCGCGACCGCCTTTGGTCTTCCCCTGAATCGGTTTGGTACAGCAGCACAAAAGGGGAAATACCTGTCCGGCGTGACGAAAGGGGAATTCATCGGCTGTCTGGCCTGCACGGAAATGGATGCAGGCTCCGATCTGAACGGGATCAAGACCACAGCGAAAAAGAAGGGGGATCATTGGGTCCTCAACGGGTCCAAATATCTGGTGACGAACGCATCGATCGCCGATGCCCTGCTGGCCCTGACCTGGACCGACCGGTCCGCCGGTTTGGACAAAGGCCTGACTTTCTTTATCGTTGAAAAAGGAGCAAAGGGACTCGCCCTTGGTAAACCTATGGAAACCATGGGGCTACGCGGGGCGCCGGTGTCTGAAATCACCTTCGATGGATGTGAGGTGAATTCCGATGCCGTTCTGGGGGGTGAGACCGGCAGGGGCTATGAGCAATATCTGCAGATCATGGAATATGTAAAGCTGGCCATCTCCACCCTGTCGGTGGGATTGGGAATGGCCTGCATGGAAGAATCCACCCGCTATGCCAA
>PMNM01000098.1 GCA_003161855.1 Syntrophaceae bacterium
ACCTCGCCAAGATCCACAAAACCTGTTTTTTCAGCGGCCCAGACAAAAGATCCGTTCAGCAGGAACAACGCTGTTACCACAGCACCCACAATCAAAAAGCTATATTTTCTCATGACTCCCCCCTTCATTGAACTATTTTGTAAAATAAGGATTATAATCTCATCATCTTTGCGATTTATTCCCTGTTCCCCATTCCAAACTCTTGATCTTTCATATACCCATCCCCAGCGTAAATTCAAATCGGCCACCGGACTCCCCCGCCCTCTGGTCCAGGACAAAGCCGTATTCCAGTCTCAGAGGTCCGATCGGTGAGTACCACCGGACACCCACTCCCGCCGTCTGCCTCATGTTACCAAAGTCGTAGCCGCTTTCCCAGGCGTTTCCGGTATCATAGAACAGGACACCCTTCATTCCCGCATTCCGGATCAGGGGGAATACGAGCTCCACGCTGTAACCCATCCACGTCAACCCTCCAATCAGGTCGCCGTCGGTGCCGTCGCTATTTTTATATCTCGGTCCGATGTCCCGCTGTCCCCTCAGGGTACCCATGCCGCCCAGCGTATATCTTTCGTAAATGGGGACATCCTTCCCGTCATTGCTGGACAGATAACCCGCCTTCCCGTAAAGACCCAATACCATTTCCAAAGGCAGCGAATAGTACCAGGAGGTATTAACATTGGTTTTGGTGAAACTCGTCGTCCCTTGAAGGAATCCGNNCTGGTGGTGGTCACTCCGGCCTGCTTCAGGATGTAATAGGATGCAGTCGGAAGAATATCCTTTATATTATCGTCAGAAAGCCGGTATCCGATGTATCCGGTAACATAGTCCCATAGACCATAGCCCAGCGTTACTCCCACGCCATCAGAGTTGAGACTATAGGTATCATATATCCGAAAGTAATTCCAGATATCAGCCTTGCTCCATAGCGGAACATCAAAAAGCCAGGGTTCGACAAAAGAAAGATCATAGTTTTGTGAGCTTCCACCGATACTCGCCTTCAAAGTCAATGTCTGGCCCCTGCCGAACAGATTCTGCTGAGAAATGGATGCGGTAACGACGGCATTGTCCAGAGCACTGTAACCGGCACCCACGCTGAACATGCCCGTCGATTTCTCCTTGACGCGAATCAGGACGTCGGTCAGGTTTTCCGACNNTTTCAAGGCGCTTTTGCTGTATAAATCGCCCTCCATGATGGAAAGCTGCCGCCGGATCACCTTGTCCCGGGTCTTGTTGTTGCCGGCAATGAGAATCCTGCTGAAATAGACCTCATTGCCCTTCTTGATCTGGTAAGTCACATCCACGGTCTGGGTCTTTTCCTGTGGCGTGGTTTCAAGCAGAGCATCGGCATAGGCAAACCCTTCATCATTACACATCTGAACCAGGTAATCGNNTCACCGGTGATCTCGACTTTGCCGACCTTGAATTGTTTGCCTTCCGTGATAAGGATCTTCAGATAAATTCCCTTTTTATCGTGGGTGATTTCCGGCTCACCGACCTGGGCCTGAATAAAACCATTATTCAGATAAAAAGCATTAATTTTACTGACATCCTGTTTCAATTGATCTTCTTTCAGGACGCCGGAGTCGTTAAAGAAATGAAGGATACCCCACTCCGTGGTCTTCATGATATTGCGAAGCTCTTTGTCGCTGAAAGTCCGGTTCCCCTCAAAACTGATTTTTTCAACATAAAGCTTTTCATTCTCTACAATGGTGAACACAACGACAACTTCTTTATCTCCCCGTTTTTCTAAAACATCCGATATCTCTACATTATAATAGCCTTTGGCATGATAAAGCCCTCTGATTTTTTCAATATCCGTGCTCAATTTATCCGTATTCACAACTTGACGGGGTTTTGTCGTCAGCACTCCATGGATATCTCCGACGTCCATGGCCTTGTTCCCCTGAATTTTTATCTCTGAAATAAGAGCCTTCTCCACTACGGTAAAAGTGATGATCTTGCCCTCGGGAGAGTCCGTCAAATCGGCGCTCACATCATCGAAATAGCCCATTTTATAGATCGCCTTGATATCGGCGGTCACATCGGCTTCAGAATAAAGGGCACCCTTGACGCTTTTTAAAACCTGCTGGATGGCCGGTGCTTCTATCTTCTGGTTGCCTTTAAATTCTATGCGCGCAACCTTCAGATCTGCGTATGCCCGACCCAGGATATCCCGTTTCAACTGCGCCTGGATCGATTCGATGCTTTTCAGACCCCGACCCTGAACGAAAATGCCGGAGATGGTTTTCCCCTGTTTGACATCAATCACCTTTGTGTCAATACTGATCAATTCCCCGAATTCGGTGATACTCCCGATCACGACAAGATCTGCAGCCAGTGTCCTGCCGGCAGAAAGAGCCAGGGCTTCATCCATTTTCCTGCCCGCGGTAANNGCAAGTCACGATCAAAGTGGATTTATGATTCACAGAAATAGATCTTCCCGTCCTGAAGCCCGATCCTTCGGGACATTTGCTTCGCCAGCAATGGATTATGGGTTACAATGACCAGGGTAATTTGTCTGGTTTTGTTCAACTGAACCAGGATATCACCGATTCTGCTACCGGTTTCTGAATCCAGATTGCCTGTGGGCTCATCGGCAAGGAGAATCTCCGGCTCCATTATCAGCGCCCTGGCGACAGCAACCCGCTGCTGTTCTCCACCCGAAAGTTCCCCCGGTTTATGGGTCACCCTATCACGAAGCCCCAGATCATTCAAGATGGCTTCCGCCCGCTTTCGTGCCTCACTTTTTGACAGACCATGAATCAGAGCCGGCATCATGGTATTTTCCAGGCTGCTGAATTCCGGAAGCAGGTTATGAAACTGAAACACAAACCCGATCCTTTCATTCCTGAACGCAGCCAGTTTCTTTTCCGGCCATTCGAAGACATTCTTTTCCTCGAACAGGAGAACGCCGGACGTCGGGTGATCCAGTGTTCCCAGGATATGAATCAATGTGCTTTTCCCTGATCCGGAAACACCGACAACAGCGAGGGATTCACCCTTCTGAATCTCCAGATCCAGGCCCTTCAGCACATCGATCCTATTTCCATCTTTGATAAATGTTTTACTCAACTGCTTCAATTTGATCATGGCATACCCAACTTTGCATCCGGATCTCTAAACATTGAACAACCCTGACATATCGGTCGAGAGGATCCGCCATAGAATTCTAAAATGCTTGCGAAATGGCATGGACCTTCTCATTCGTATCGCAGTGCCTCTGCCGGATCCAGCTTTGAAGCACGCCAGGATGGGTAGATGGTGGATAGAAAGCAGATCAGGATCGTACCGATAACAATAATCGAGACATCGCTGTAATTGACACGCGAGGGGAGCTCGTTCAGATAATAGACATCCCCTGGAAGGATTTTGATCCCCAGAAGTCGTTCGACGTATACGGAAATTTTTGACAGGTTCGTTGCAATGGTGAGCCCCCCGATACAACCCAGCAGGGTGCCGATGGTGCCGATGGTCACCCCCTGCAAAATAAAAATTTTCATGATGCTCCTGGAGGTGGCCCCCATAGATTTCAGGACAGCGATATCCTTATTCTTTTCCATGACGACCATAATCAGCGTCGTAATAATGTTAAAGGTAGCCACGAGAACAATGAGACTCAGGATGATAAACATGACCCTCTTTTCAAGCCTGAGGGCCGAGAAGAGGTTTTTGTTCATCTCCATCCAGTTCCGGGCCCAGTAGGGAAACCCCAGCTTTCTTTCAATGGCTTTTCCAATGAAATCAGCCTTGTAGATGTCATCGACCTTGATTTCGATACCCGTCACCTGTTCGCCCATATTCAGGAATTCCTGACAGTCTTTCAAGGAGATATAGGCCAGGGTTGAATCATATTCGTAGAATCCTGAATCGAAGATTCCGACGACCAGAAACCTTTTCATCCGGGGGATCATNNAGATCGATCAAATTTTTATCAATCCTGTCCGCAGGACGGCTACCCTGGGTCAGGTAATCCATTCGGCCCTCCTGCATTTTACCCAGATTAATCACCTTGGATGCGCTTTCTGTTGCCAGCCCTCTCAAGACGACCCCGCCGGCATTATTCCCGTTTTTCAACAGGGCCTGGCTGTAAATGAAGGGTGTGGCGGCGACAATTCCCGGAATCTGTTCGATATTTTTTAACACCTGGGCGTGATTCTTCATGGCTCCCGCATATTCCATGAGAACAATATGAGAATTGATCCCCAGGATTTTGTTACGAAGATCGGTTTCAAAGCCGTTCATCACGGCCAGGACAATAATCAGTGCGGCCACACCCAGAAAAATACCGGCAATGGAAATAAATGTAATAATGGAAACAAAGACCTGTTTCCGCTTGGCCCGGAGATAACGCAAGCCGATAAAGAGTTCGTAGGGCATCAGTGTCCGCCTTCTTCCTTTGTTCTCATGTGGGGAAAAAGGATGACATCGCGGATGGAGGCGCTGTCTGTTAAAAGCATGACCAGCCGGTCAATACCGATCCCTTCACCGGCCGTGGGAGGCATGGCATATTCCAGGGTGCGGATATAGTCCTCGTCCATTTCATGGGCTTCTTCGTTTCCCGCCTCTCTGTCCCTGAGCTGCATCATAAATCGATCCCGCTGATCAACAGGATCATTCAGTTCTGAAAAAGCGTTGGCGATTTCTTTACCGCAGATATAGAGTTCAAATCGATCCGTCAAGGCAGAATCAACCGCGTTTTTCCTGGAAAGGGGGGACACCTCGACCGGGTAATGGGTAATGAACGTGGGTTGGACAAGACTGGCCTCGACGGCTTCATCAAAGATAGCCATGATGACTTTACCCAGCGGATCGGTGTCCTTTATCTCTATTCTCATCGCTCTCGCACAGGCCGCGGCCTGCGTCAGATTTTCAAGGTTGCTCGGATCGATATTGCAGTTTTTCACAATGGCATCTTTTACCGAGATGCGTTTCCAGGGAGGCGTCAGATCAATCTGCCGACCCTGATAGGGAAAGGACAGACCCCCCAAAAGGTTCCGGGCAATGAAGACAAACAGATCTTCGGTCATCGTCATCAGATCTTCGTAAGTGGCATAGGCCTGGTAAAACTCCATCATGGTGAATTCAGGATTATGAAACGTGGAAATCCCCTCATTGCGAAAGTTCCGGTTGATTTCATAAACCCGCTCCATGCCACCGGTGACCAGGCGTTTCAGATAAAGCTCCGGGGCGATCCTGAGATAAAAATCCATCCCCAGCGCGTTATGATAGGTTTTAAAAGGTCGCGCCACGGCCCCGCCCGCTTTGGGCTGCATCATTGGTGTTTCGACTTCAAGAAAATCGCGATCCTCCATGAAACGACGGACCAGCTGGATAATTTTGCTTCTCTTATAAAACACCTCTTTGACCTTCGGATTGGCAATCAGGTCGAGATGGCGCTGGCGGTAGCGGGTTTCAATATCGGTCAGGCCGTGCCATTTCTCCGGAAGCGTCCGGATGGCTTTGGACAGCAGGCGCAGCTGACCTGCCTCGATGGTCAATTCACCGGTTCGGGTCCGAAAAATTTTCCCTTCGATATAGATAATATCTCCCACATCGAGTTTTTTAAAAAGCTGAAAGGAGGCCTCTCCGATAATCTGCTTGTGGATATAGCCCTGAATTCGCCCCTTCCGGTCCTGGAGACTGATGAAAGAGGCTTTGCCAAAATCCCGGATGGCCATGATCCGTCCGGCAAGATTGAATCGCTCCTCCACTTGCGCAAGCTGATCATGATCCATTTCAGAAAAACGTGACAGGATATCCTCTGTGGTATCCTTAACTTTCACATCATTCGGATAAAGATCAATTCCTTCCGTCTTCAAGGAATCGATTTTCTCTTTTCTTTTTTTCAGAAGTTCACTTTCTTCCATAGGCCATCGTTCCCCTGATTAATATAAGGTCGATTTCACTATATTTATTTTCCTCATTAGTCAAGAAAGATTTCAAAAAAAGTCTGCACCGGTGTGCCTTCCCAAGGGCGCTAAAAATTCAATTGCCATTGATAGTTAAGTTGTGTATGCTCTACTCCATCATTGGGTCCGGGAAAGGGGGAGGATATGGTAAACAAAGTATTTCTGATCGGCAGGCTCGGGGCTGATCCTGAAGTTCGCTATACACCGGATGGAACCATGGTGACCAGCTTCAGGTTGGCGACAGACGAACAATGGAAGGATAAGAGCGGACAGAAGGTCCAAAGGACGGAGTGGCACCGGATTGTGACATTCGGAAAGCTTGCCGAGATTTGCGGCAATTTCCTGTCGAAAGGAAAATTGATCTTTGTGGATGGCCGGATCAGAACGCAATCCTGGGANNCGTCATCCCCGAAGATGATGTGCCGTTCTGAAATGCTGCGGTCTGTCGTTACTTCGGTCCGATTTTCTTGTTCTCGGGCGTGACATCAATTTCATCCGGCTCTTTGGACGCCTTTTTGAAATTTTTGATGCCTTTTCCGATGGCACCACCGATTTCCGGAAGTTTGCCCGCGCCAAAGATAATCAGGATGATCACAAGGATGACGATCAATTCAGGCATGCCGATTCCAAACATATAGTTATAACCTCAATTAAATAAACNNAGATGCACAACCTGCCCTTGTTCCCCGAGATTTCCCATGGATCGGTCTTGAAAGGTCACGTCAATCCCGGCTGCATTACCCACATCAACAACAAAACGGTCAGAGGCAAAACGTTCAATCTTTTGACCGGGTTTCAGGATCATTTGAGATGATTGGTTATGGTCAGCCTTGATCCTTATCCAGGTTAATTCTCTGGCCTCAATGATCAGGTGATAAGTTTCTTCCGGCTCCACGGTCTGCTGGTCCGCTGGAACGGCCTGATCCCGTTCCATGGCGGGCTTTGTTGTTTTTACCCCTGTTTGAAATTCTGTCCGGGGTGGCAGCGTGGTTTGGTCGGTCATGACCTGCCCGCTTTGAGCCCCCATTTCCGGCTTGGTTTGATCCGTTTTTTCAGCCTGAAGGGTCGGGGTGACGGGTTTGGCGGAATCCATGGCCGTTGCGTCTGTCTCCTGCCGGACGGGTTGAGGTGTCTGACTTCGAAAAATATCAAAATCACTCTGATAGTGAAGGGACAATGCCACGATCACGCCGCCGACGATGGCGATCAGCAAGATAAACCAAATCAATAGATGATAGCGCTTACGGTTTTTCTGGGTTGCTTTTCTGCGGACCTTTTCATGTTCCTCTGCGATGTTAAGGGATTGAAGATAATTCTCGTAAACACCGAGGAGGATTTTGTTGTCTATGCCGATGGCTTCTGCATAGGCTTTGATAAAGGTCTTTGCGTAGGCCGGCGCCGACAGTAAGTGAAAATTTTCAGTTTCAATGGCTTCAAGATTAACCACACTGACACGAGTCTGTTTATAGATATCCCGCAAAGAAAGCCCCCTGGCCTCTCTCAACGCCTTCAGATCAAGACCCGACGGTTTTATCTCGCTGGTTAATTTTTCAGAATCCGGGCTGTTTTTATCGCCTGTCATTTCCGTTCATCCACTTCATGATGGTTGGAGAATCTAACACTAATCTCTGCATCAGGCAATAAAAATAAGCTTTCGTTACCAGTGCTTTCAAATCATTTGCAAAAAGAAGAGCTATGAAAAAAACACCCCATGTAAATTGTTTTTTATTGTCAATCCATGATAGACATCTGCACATCTTCTATGATCAATTTTTGAGGAGGAATATCGATGGATGACTACAGGACCTTTGCCATGACCATCGCAAGAGAAGCAGGAGGCTTATTAAAGAAAAAGATCAATGATATTCATATGATTTCCTTCAAAGGGGAAATCAATATTGTCACCGAGGCCGACCGGATGTCTGAAGATATGATCCTGTCCGCCATTCGCGACCGTTTCCCTCATCATGATATCCTGTCGGAAGAATCTTCGGCAACGGAGACCGGTTCAGCATTCCGCTGGATCGTTGATCCCCTGGATGGAACGACAAATTATGCCCATGGGCATCCTGTTTTCTGTGTATCCATCGCCCTGGAACGGGAAGGCGACGTTTTGCTGGGTGTGGTTTATAATCCCATGCTCAATGAAATGTTTGTAGCCGAAAAACAACGGGGCGCCTATTTAAATGGTCACAAGCTTTCTGTTTCCGGGATCTCCGTCCTTTCTCACAGTCTCCTGGCCACAGGCTTTCCCTACGACATTCGGGAAGACAAGAATAACAACATCAACTATTTTACAGAAATGGCCCGGAAAGTTCAGGCGATCCGACGCGCAGGTTCTGCCGCGCTGGACCTGGCCTATGTTGCTGCCGGCCGATTTGACGGCTTCTGGGAACTGAAATTGATGCCCTGGGATACCGCAGCCGGATGCCTCATGATTCGGGAAGCCGGAGGCGTCGTGACCGACCTTTTCGGTGCGCCTTTCCATCTCACATCCCCGCATGTCCTTGCGTCCAACGGCGCCCTGCATCAGGATATGATGGCGGTCTTCAGGGATCTTAACCCTGTTCCGAAGATGTAACCTTCACCAAAACCTCCCTTGTCCGCGGTCCGTCAAATTCACAGAAAAATACAGATTGCCAGGTGCCGAGAATCAGGTTCCCATCCTCAATCAGAACCACCACCGAGGCGCCCACCAGAGAGGATTTGACGTGGGCGGCGGCGTTGCCTTCCTGGTGGCGGTACTGATCGTGCCAGGGGATTGCTTTATCCAGCGCCATGAGCATGTCCCGGGGGACGTCGGGATCGGCGTTTTCATTGATGGTGACGGCGGCCGTCGTATGGGGAACAAAAACATAACAGAAACCATTCTGGATGTTGCTTTCCCTGACAACGGACCGTATCATCCCCGTAATATCAATCATGTCCGATCTCGCACCGGTCTTGACGGTCAGTTTCTTTATCCTATCTTTCCATCCTTGCTTATTTGAAAAGGTTTCCATAAAAATATGCCATCCAAAGCACTGTGAAAAATAGTTTATCCCGTCTCAAAAATCTTTCCCGGCTTCATCGGACGGTCTGGGTCATTTCAGCGTAAAATCGTCTGCCAATCTCCAGTCCCCGGTCAATAAAATCCGGTCCATAAGCTTTACCGGTTGGCGTTCTGAAGGTTTCACGGATCTGCCTGATCCCCTCAAGACCGGAAAGAAAGCGGGGAAGAACCATAGAAAGGGGAACCTTGCGGGAAGTGAGCATGGCCCAAAGGGTCTCCGTAAAATTATCCGGTCCCCAGCGAAATTTATCGGCGTCATAAAGGGCATCCGACAGGAGCTGATCGGCAGGGTCATCCAGTGAATTCTGGGGCTGAAAGGCCTCATGATTGGCGATGGCCCGGGTAATCGCTGAACATTCCCACGCTTTCAGAGCGAAATCCGTCAGAATCTTCGCGGCTTCCTGCGCGCCCTGCTGCGCATGATTTTTTTCCCTTCGCTTGACATCGTGCAGCAGGCCGGCCAGATGACCAAGCAAAACCAATCGTTTGGGATTGACCATTCGGGAGGCACTTTTCACTTCAATCAAAAGGATGGCACCGGCATCCAGGGCTACCTTTCGGATGTGAGAAAAGCCATGGCCGTAACAGTCGCCATAGCCCGCAATGATCCTGAGGCAGTCTTTGACCATCGGTGACTGATCAAACCATC
>PMNM01000188.1 GCA_003161855.1 Syntrophaceae bacterium
CCCTGCTGCGATTCCGGCCCATTTTAATGACCACCCTGTCGGCACTGCTCGGAGCCTTGCCGCTTATGCTGGGTACCGGGGTTGGTTCAGAACTGCGCCATCCTCTGGGTATCACGATGGTGGGTGGGCTTATCTTCAGCCAGATCCTGACGCTCTTCACCACCCCGGTGATCTACCTGGCCTTTGATCGTCTCAGCAGGCGCGTATCGGGTCGTTTCAACCATTCGTCAGTGCCTGAGAAAACGGGCGAGTCCTATTCATGAGTCTCTCATCCTCATTCATCTACCGGCCTGTCGCCACCACGCTGCTTACGCTCGGGGTGATGCTCACCGGTATGGTCGCCTTTTTCCTCCTGCCCGTGGCGTCGCTGCCCCAGGTGGATTTCCCGACCATATCTGTCCAGGCCTCCCTCCCCGGGGCGAGTCCGGAAACCATGGCCGCAACCGTNNATCACCTTACAATTCGATCTTGACCGTGATATCGACGGCGCCGCCCGGGATGTGCAGGCGGCGATCAACGCAGCCCGCAGCCTGCTGCCATCAGGACTGCCCAGAAACCCGACTTACCGCAAGGTGAATCCGGCGGATGCACCGATCCTGATTCTGGCCCTTACCTCGGATACCATGACCCGCGGCCAGCTTTACGATGCAGCGGATACCATCCTGGCGCAGAAAATTTCTCAAGTGAAAGGTGTGGGCCAGGTGAACGTCGGCGGCAGTTCGCTGCCTGCGGTCAGAGTGGAACTGAACCCCACGCTGCTNNTATCCCGCTGATCGTGACCTACCAAAAAGGTGCGGCCGTAAGACTTTCTGATCTGGGTGAAGTTGTCGATTCCGTGCAGGACTTGCGGAATGCAGGCTTGTACGATGGCAAACCCTCCGTTTTATTGATTATCAGCAAGCAGCCTGGCGCCAATGTCATTGAGACGGTCGACCGTGTCAAAGGCCTCTTGGCAGAGTTGAGGGCCTCGGTGCCAAGCGCCGTCAAGATCACCATCGCTTCAGACCAGACCGCCACCATCCGCTCTTCGTTGCGTGAAGTCGAGCGGACGCTGATGATTTCCGTGGGTTTGGTGATTCTCGTGGTATTCCTGTTTCTGCGCAACGTTCGCTCCATGCTGATTCCCTGTGTGGCCGTGCCGGTATCCTTGATCGGTACGTTTGGTGTGATGTATCTCTTTCACTACAGCCTGGACAACCTGTCCCTGATGGCGCTTACCGTTGCCACCGGCTTCGTCGTGGACGATGCCATTGTAGTGCTGGAAAACATTTCGCGCCACATCGAAAAGGGGATGCAGCCTTTTCAAGCGGCGCTCCTCGGGGCGCGCGAAGTCGGATTCACGGTGCTGTCCATGAGCCTCTCCCTGATTGCGGTTTTTATTCCCATCCTGCTCATGGGCGGTGTCATTGGCAGGATATTTCGTGAGTTCGCAGTGACACTCTCGGCGGCGGTCCTCGTATCCCTTGTTGTCTCTCTTACAATGACACCGATGATGTGTGCACGCCTTCTCAAACCCGGAGATGATCTGAAACGCGGTTGGTTCTACCGGACCGGTGAACATTTTTTTACGGGTTTGCTTTCCCGGTATGAGCGCTCGCTCGGCTGGGCGCTCAGGCACGGGCCTTTTATGATGCTCCTTTTGCTGGCGACGGTGTGCCTGAACGTCTACCTATACGTGGTGATCCCGAAGGGGTTTTTTCCGCAGCAGGATACGGGGCGATTGACGGGCAGCATCCAGGCCGACCAGAACATTTCTTTCCAGGCCATGCAACAGAAACTAATCAATATCATGAATGTGGTCCGACAGGACCCGGCCGTTGCAAGTGTCGCCGGCTTCACGGGAGGTGGCCAGACCAACTCCGGCTTCATGTTCGTGTCCTTAAAATCGCTTAGCGAACGTAAGGATTCCGCCGACAGGGTGATGGCGCGACTGCGCCCTAAACTGGCAAGGGAACCCGGCGCGCGCTTATTTCTGCAGCCGATACAGGATATCCGAGTCGGCGGACGCTCATCCGGCGCCATGTACCAGTATACCCTGCAGGCCGAAGATCTCACCGAACTGAGAACTTGGGAGAAGAAGATACGGGATGCTCTGAGTCAACTCCCGCAACTGGTGGATGTCAACACGGACGAGCAGGACAGGGGACTTCAAACCGCTGTTGCCATTGACCGTGACGCCGCTTCTCGCATGGGGGTGACAATGGTGCTCATCGATGCCACCCTGAATGACTCCTTTGGTCAGCGGCAGGTGTCCACAATCTATAATCCGCTCAATCAGTACCGGGTCGTGATGGAAGTGGCGCCGCAGTATTGGCAGAGTCCCGAGGCGCTCCGTGATTTATACACGAGTGTGCCTTCCAGCGCACAGTTTCCGGGGGGAGCCCAAGTGCCGCTTCTGGCTTTTGCATCCTACGGGTTGAACAATACGCCCTTGCAAGTCAATCACCAGGGGCAGTTCGCAGCTTCCACGATCTCTTTCAACCTGCCTCCCGGCATCTCGCTCTCGGAGGCTACGAAAGCCATCAGCGATACGATGAACCGCATCGGTGTGCCGAGCTCCATCAGGAGCAGCTTCCAGGGGACGGCCCGGACATTTCAGGCGTCCCTGCAAAGCCAGCCCTGGCTGATCCTCGCCGCTTTGCTCACGATCTATATTGTGCTCGGCATCCTGTATGAAAGCTATGTCCATCCGCTCACCATTATTTCCACGCTGCCATCCGCCGGTGTCGGGGCCATCCTGGCCCTGATCCTATCCCGGACGGAATTCAGCATCATGGCGCTGATCGGAGTCATCCTGCTGATCGGTATCGTGAAGAAGAACGCCATTATGATGATCGATTTCGCCCTGGATGCGGAACGAAAACAAGGGAAAAACCCCAGGGAGGCCATCTACGAGGCATGCCTGATTCGTTTCCGGCCGATCATGATGACGACCATGGCGGCACTGCTTGGTGCGATACCGCTCATGCTCAGCACCGGGGACGGGGCCGAATTGCGTCGCCCCCTGGGTATTTCCATCGTAGGTGGACTGATCATGAGCCAGATGCTGACATTATACACCACGCCGGTCGTCTATTTATACCTTGACCGTTTCCGGCTTTGGTGTCTGTCTACGAGAGGTCGCAAAGGCCGGATACATACTCTGGTAATGGAGGAGACGGGAGGAATCCAAAGATGAATAAACCATTACATCAAAGCATTGTGATGATGGGCTTGGTGATGCTTTTCGGCTGTGCCGTTGGGCCGGACTATAAACGCCCACCTGTCCCTGTCCCGACGGCATTTAAGGAACTCAAGGACTGGAAGGAAGCACAACCCCGTGATGACGGGATCAAAACAGAGTGGTGGAAAGTTTTCAACGATCCTCTGCTTGACTCCCTCGAGGAGCAGGTCAGCCTATCCAACCAGTCGCTTGCACAGGCAGAGGCCCTGTACCGCCAGGCACGGGCACTTGTTCAGGGGGCGCGGGCAAATTATTTCCCCGTAATTTCCGCTTCTGCAGCGGCCAGCCGTTCCTGGCAGCCGAGCGGCACTAATGTTTCCGGAACGAATCCAGCAGATCAATATTCGCTTTCCCTCGATGCCGGTTGGGAGATTGATTTATGGGGACGTGTGCGACGCCAGGTGGAGTCAGGCATGGCCAGTGCTCAAGCGAGCGCCGCCGATTTACAAGCCTTGCGACTGTCCATTCAGGCGGAGCTGGCACAAAATTATTTCCTGCTGCGCACATTAGATGCACAGAAGAAGACACTGGATGACACGGTGAT